>DYNE01000031.1 GCA_020721225.1 Pelodictyon luteolum
AGCATACTCCCGTTCGCCCACGAACGATTCTCCCCATCTCCCGGCTACCGGCTACTGAATACTGAATCAGGATGCAGACAAAACAGTAGAAAAGGCACAGATTCCTACATAAACGTATCTTTTATCACAGGAAATCAACAAAGGAAAATCAGTTTATTTTATTATATAATAATATCTTAACAGATATAAAAACAACACGGCACGATAATTGCAATCATTACTAAGTAATGATGTTTTATTTTAATCAATTTTGATCTATCGTCCATGAACAGTGTTGTAACCCGGTATGGAACGTTGAGCGGTGTGGAATTCCGCAGCCTGTTTTCAAACGGCAAAATGGACGGATGCCTTGTTTCCGTTCCCAATATTCTGAAAACTCCATATGGAGAGATCGTTCCGCAGTACGAAGCCGAAGACATGGGCAGAAGAACGGTAAAACCGTTATATTTTTTCAAGGATGGATCATTGAAATCCGTTGCACTGCAGACTCAAACACTTATTACAACCCCGATCGGACCGTTTCCGGCAGAACTGGTTACCTTTCACAAAAACGGTAACATAAAACGGGTTTTTCCTCTCGATGGCAAACTGAGCGGCTTCTGGACATGGCAGAATGAGTTCGCTCTTGCAAAATCATCTGAATTTGACTCGCCGGCAGGCAGGCTTATCGCCAAAATTATCAGTATTCAGTTTTATGAAAGCGGAGCCCTCAAAAGCATCACGCTCTGGCCGGGCCAGGTAATTTCAGTTTCGACTCCTGTCGGCGTAATCTCTGTCAGAAAAGGAATCTCATTTTATGAATCCGGGCAGATCCGTTCATTTGAACCATTGAAAAAAATCGAACTGCACACTCCGATAGGCCGGGTTCTCGCGTACGACAATGAACCAAACGGCATCCATGGCGACATCAATTCAGTGCAGTTGGCCCTTGACGGCAGTATTGAGGCGCTCTCTACCGTAGATCATGCCGTACAGGTATCTTTGCCGAATGACAGCGGAGAGATTTTCAGGCCGGGCATTAAAAATAATGTCTGCGGAGACGAACGTAAGGTAAGCGTACCCATGAAGGTCCGATTCGGAATAAACAGTGTCGTTTTTCATGAAAATCCCGAATTTTCATTTGAACTGGATAAATATCGATTTGAAATAAAAACCCTTGTCGAAAAACCCGGTGAACCGGCATACTCCTGCGGATAAGATACCGTTATGTAGTTTATAAACTGAACAGTGCGCAACTGATCCATACCGAAGCCTCACAGAACTCGCTGGCTGCGCCAAGAACGTCTCCTGTCACGCCGCCGATTTTTCGATAGGACAGGTAACCGATACAAACTGCAGAGACGAACGCAGCAGAAAGCGCAACGGCAACGAGTTCCGGGTTGGCGTACAGAATAAGCCATAGCATCGAAATCGATGCTATGGTGGTTACAAGAAGATGCGGGACGCCTGCCCCGGTAACGAACGTCTGCGCCGTTCCGCCTTCGCTTCGAGCATAAGGCATTGTCGATGCGAGCAGAACCTGACTCCATCTCGCAAGCAGCACTCCCGATACCAGAGGAGTATAGGACTGAAGCTCCACAAGTTTAATAACGGCAACCCATTTCAGCAGCGTAACGAGTATCAGCGCAAGTGCGCCGAACGAACCCACACTTGGATCTTTCATGATCCGTAATGCGGCTTCTTTTGTTTTTCCGCCCCAGAAACCATCGGCCAGATCGGCAAGACCGTCGGCATGAAGGCCTCGAGTAAGCAGAACGCCCGAAACAATCATGGCAAGTCCTGAAAATTCATACCATCCGGACATTGCAACGGCAAACGCACAATAAGTCTGAACCGAACCGAGAAACAAACCTGCCGCAGGAAACCAGTATAGAGCCGTACAAAAACGATCTGTATCCCTTCCGGGAAGCGGCAGAATGGTAAGCGTTCGGAATGCCGTCACCAGTCCCCTGATTGCCTGCATGATCATGCTCCGATATTTTTATCAAGAAACTCACTGACCGCCGCGATAAAAATATCGGACTTTTCCTCCTGGGGCAGATGGCCGCAATCCGGAATGATCTTCAGCAGTGCATTGGAAAGATCGCGAGAAAGCCTGACGGTCTCTTCGGGCTTGACCATCCGGTCGTGATCGCCGGTTATGACGAGCGCAGGAACATTGATTCGTCCGAGCTGCGCTTCCAGATCGAGATTATGACTTGAAAGCAGCAGCTCCCAGAATGCCCGGCCCCAGCGCCCCTGCATCATATCCCGGCGGTACGCGAGAAGCAGCTCTTTTTCAGGCATCGAGCGATCGTACCAGAAGGTGCGGTGAAGTTTGTTGAAAGCCAGGCCGATCATCAGCTTTGCGAGCTCTCCTCCTGCAGATGCCGCCGCCTTGAAAACCGGATAGAGCCATGCAGGAAATTCGCTGGTTGCATAGCCGCTGTAAACCATTGGATCGGCCAGAACAAGCCCGCTTATCTTATCGGGATACCTTAATGCCGTCAGCAGGGCGATAGTACCGCCTGTCGAGTTGCCGACAAGTACGGCCTGGCGGTGACCGAGTTTTTCAAGAATGGCAACAACAAGATCAGCCTGACCTTCGGGAGAGTAAGGATTGCATTTTCCTACAACCGGAACCGGACGATCCGTACTGCCAAAAGCCGGACGGTCGATGGCAATCACGGTATACCGTTCGCTTAACCGCTCAAAAACAAATCGCCAACTCCTGATGGAGAGAAAACTTCCATGCAGAAAGAACAGCACGGGTTTACCGATGCCCTGAGTCCGAAAGTGTACCTGCAGACCATCGATGTCGATAAACGATTTTGCCGTTTGATCGGGATCGATACTGTTAAGCTTATGCTCACTCATTTCCTGACGTTTCAATTGGATGTCTCTTGTTCGCTTATCTTTGCCGAGCTGAACGTCGCCATTTCATTATACAGTTTCACGGCACCGTCGATAACCTGCATGGCAAGCGCGGCTCCGGTTCCTTCGCCCAGACGGAGATCGAGATCGAGTATAGGCCGTGCGCCAAGCTCCCGCATAACGGCTCTATGTCCCTGTTCATTCGAAAGGTGGCTGAAAAAAAGATAATCGATCACTGCCGGACACATTTTCAATGCGGCAACCGCACCCGACGAGGAGATAAATCCATCGACAACAACCGGAATCCTGCATGAAGCGGCTCCAAGCACAAAACCCGAAATAGCGGCAATTTCATATCCTCCTAATGCGGCAAGCGTCCCGAAGGGCGTTGAGCATCGCGATGCATTGACCTCGATCGCTTTCCGGATAATCGTTTTTTTGTGCTCCAGGCGTACATCGTCAATACCGGTTCCCTTTCCGGTAATGGTTTCGGGAGAAACGCCGAGCAATACCGAAAAGAGAGCCGTTGCCGGAGTCGTATTGGCAATACCCATCTCACCGGTTCCAAGCAGATGGTATCCGGACTTATGCGCATCAGCGGCAAGCCCGGCTCCGCAAAGAATAGCCAGAAGCGTTTCCGTTTCGGTCATCGCCGACCCAACCGCTATATTGGAACTCCCATAGCCTACTTTTTTCCGGACAAGTCCCGGCATATCCGGAAAATCATGATTTACCCCGACATCTACAACATCGAGATCGGCTCCGGCATGTTTGGAAAGCACATTGATGGCAGCTCCACCCTGCACCATGTTGTAAACCATCTGCGGGGTCACTTCAGCCGGAAAAGCCGATACTCCTTCTGCAGCCACTCCATGATCGGCGGCAAAACAGCATATTTTCTTTTTATCGAGTACCGGAACCGGAGAGCCGGTCGCAAGGGCATAACTCATAGCGATCTCCTCAAGACGACCAAGGCTGCCCTGCGGCTTTGTGAGATCGTCAAGATGAGCCTGAATTACCGACGCCAGTGACCGGTCAACCGGCCTGATCCCGGCCAGAAGACGTTCAAACTGCTCAAACAATGTCATTGATGATTTTTCTTTGTTAGCATATAAAAAATCCGAAAAATATCTCTCACTCACAGTGATCTGAAAAAAGGATCCAAAGAACCCAGGGTACCTGAAATTGAATATCGAAAACAACGATGAGCAATGACGTATGAATAAGCTCTCCCGCTGCCCACAGCCAACAGCTTACCGCCCACTCTCTTCCGTCATTTCAACCTCACCGGAATGCCGCTGCACAGCAACCAGGCTTCGGTTGCCGCCGCGGCAACCCTCTGATTTATCGTACCGGCAATATCACGAAACCGACGCGCCATGACATTCTCCGGGACGATCCCCATTCCGACTTCGTTAGATACGAGAATCATATCGCAGGGCGGATGACGCAGCGCTTCCAGAAGGGCATCCACTCTCGATGCTATAGCATCGTCAGTTTCTGCATGGTGCATGAGATTGCCGGCCCAGACAGTCAGGCAGTCGAGAAGAACCACTTCCGTACCCGAAGGCAGCGAAGTCAGCGCACGTTCCACATAGAGCGGCTCTTCGATGGTATAAAACGCATTCCCCCGCTCTTCCCTGTGCCTGTCTATACGATGCTGCATCTCCCCGTCGAACGGCTCCGCCGTCGCAAGAAATACCCTCCCGGCATAGCAGCCCGCAAGCTGGAGAGCATAGGAGCTTTTACCGCTCCGCGCACCGCCGGTGACGTAGATTACCTTAGCCATATGATCAAGTTCGGAAAAATGAAAAAGCGAACATAACAAAAATGCGCCAATAGGCACAATCGAAGGGAAGATAGCGGTATCAAAAGACAAATACGATGAATAAATCGTATATTTAAAGGTAGAAATACACAATATATCTGATCATCCCGGACTGCTCCCGTCAACTTCAGCCAGGATACAGCGGAAGTGAAAAAAGAACGCCCATATACATGCAGGCTGATCCGATTCCTGACAGCATGCACTCTTTACAGCTGCAGTCAACTCTCTCTACCCTTGCAGCTGGAGGCAGCCAGCAATGCTGAGGGCACTGTTGCCGTAGCCGTTTTCATTCCGGAGGTTATCATCCTCAACTACTCCGATCAGGCTCTATCGGATGAAACCTCCCGATCGGCAACGCCTGTAATGAGCGCATGCGAAAGCGGAAGCTCCCCGACCGGCGACAACGAAGACCCCGTTGAGTTCCGCTGGCAGGTCAACGGATTTTCCCTAGGCGGAAATGCCTGCGTAAAGCTCTCTGCAACCTGCACGAACCCCGCGACCGGCAATACTGTCACCATGGCAACAACAACGTCGGCACTCGAATATAAGGCAAAAAGCAATGCCGCATCCGTCAGCCTCGCACTATCAATAAAAAACATGCTTCCCACCGCCAGTCTAATCACCGCATCAACCATCTAACCCGCTCGGCAACACTTTTCTTGCCCCGAAAAAAGCAAAAAAATCGTAACTCTAAAAAGAATTCCCCACGATCTTCATCCTCTTCCCCCGCGAAGCGATACTCCTCATCTCCAACTACCGGCTACCGGCTACCGACTTCCCGCCCACAGCCCACAATCTTCAACCCACCGCCCCCATTCCCCATTATCAATTGTCCATTGTCCATTGTCCATTATCCCCGTCCCAGAAAGAACAACTGTCCTGACACTCTGTTATATAATGATACAGAACAAATACGGCAGATAGTACATCGATAACTCGACAAGCAATATTTTTACATTTTTATTACTCGCAAGCAATAAAACAGGACAATAAAATCGTTTGGCACGGCAATTGCCAATTATAGTCATGAAGTTCAAACAACAAGCAAGCATCAATAAACGACAGCAATTACAACCCCAACAGGAGAAACCCCATGACTACGAAAAAAGCAATAACCGGGATGATGGTCGCAGCAGCAATGCTTTTCGGCGGATCACAGTCAGCACAGGCCGCAGCAGTAGCACCCACACCAAATGCACTGAATTATGGCGAAACAAAGGTGCAGGTTAGCGTCCCTGAATTCATTATCTTGCACTATTATTCCGACCTGACCCTCAACTTCGCAGCTCCGACCCAGGCTGTCGATGAAGGCGCAATGGAATGGGAAAATGTTGCATGGACTTCCGGATCATATGATGGCGACATTCAGCTGACAAAAGATGCTGTTGAGGTAAACGACGATGACAAAGTTCAGGTCGATCTCGACAACCTCTGGGCTGTGAGAGGCTTTTCAGGTAAAGGAAAAGCCAAGATTTCCATAGAAAACACAACTGCCAATATGGTATACGGAGAGAAGAAAGAGTCCGTCATCTCTATGGGCGACCTGATGGTAACAAGCAAAGGCGTTAAGAGTGGGACTGGAATCGAAGTTCCGTTGAATGGTATTTCAAAGGCCAGAGCAACAAAAGGCGGGGTATCGATGACGCTTGACTTCAGCAAAACAACAACATCAGGTATGCACACGGGTGGCGTTTACAAGATAACCGCAGAGACAATCTGACGACATGTACTCATCGGCAGACATAAAGACAGGACTCCGGAAACGGAGTCCTGCTTTTCTGCATCGGCAGATCTCTGTCGCACTGCTGTTTCTGGCTTCGATGCTGTTTTTTCCTCATCCGATATTTGCAGATCCCCCGTTTTTTTTTCATAAAAAAGATATCACGCTCCAGAAAATATCTCCGAGGGAACTGGAAAACGCTGTGGACGGATCGATTTCCATCGACGAAGGCGCTATCGATCTGCAGCTCAGTTCATCTGGATCGGTGCTTAACGACTATGACATTAATCTGGAGAGTTATACCACTACAGCCCTTAAACGAAGAATCGATGAGTTGTGGGAGTGGGAAATCCTGAAAAATAAAAACGACAATAAACCTTATATTACAGCCGAGTATTCCATCACTGCCGCCAACGGGCAGAGAGGCATGCTCTCGAACCAGTCTGACCCATCGGATAGCATAGATGTACAGATTGAGCCCTTGCCCCTTTCATGGAGCGAGAAAAACAACCAGTGGATATGTACAGGCGGCATTGACCTTGTTTTGTCCCTGGCTGATATTTCGAGATCCGGAAACTACGCAGGCACTATTACAACCCTCATTTCAATAGCGTCCTTCTGATGAAACAGATCCTCCTTACCCTGACGCTGCTCTGCAGCCTGTTTGTTCCATTATCGCTGTTCGCTTCCGAACCTCCCGGTCAGATAGCGATCTTTCCTTCGATGTTCGAGCTGCAGATAGGATCGAAGCCCGTCAACGAGTCGATCCGGCTGAAAAACATGAAAAAAAAGCCGGTCACCATAAAAACCGATGTCTATAACTGGACGCTTGACCGGCAGAACAACCTGCAGATCATTCCGGAAACCCCGCAGTCACTCGACAGATGGATGATCATCAATCCCCTGATGTTTACCATTGATCCGGGACAGGAACAGGTCGTTCGCTTTTCAATCAGACCCAACGTAAAACCCGAACCCGGGGAACACCGAGCGATCGTCTATTTCACCGAACAGCCTGATAAGCAGGACGTAAATGCCGCCGTCCAGGTAACGTTCCGTATAGGTGTCGGCATTTACGCTAATGCGGATCCCGTCAGACAATCGGCAACGCTGCAGTACATCACATTCGATACTGCATCGTCCACAATAAAAGCACACATCAATAACAGCGGAAATGTGCATACACGCCTGAAAGGAGAGTATACAGTATGGGAGAAAGGTACATTTCCGGGATTCGGAAAAGCCGAGGGCAAAACCAAACCGCTTACTTCCGGAACGCTCAACAATCTGCCGGTGCTGCCGGGAGAGAACAGGGTCATAGAAACGTCAATCTCCCTTCCGGGCAAACCCGGTTCATACGCCATTGCCGTATCGGGCTCTATCAATGGAAAAAACGTTGAAAAACTTCTGCCCTGAGCAGCAGAAACCCTTTGTGCCCCCCCATGGCATCAATGCTGTTAAACACATTCAGGCGATACGCCATTGTTCTGCTGGCATCGGTTTTATGCCCGATCCCCCCTGCTGTTCTGCATGCCGAACAGGGATTCAGGCCTGAAGAATCGACGGCAAAACCTCTTGCTCCCGGTACCGTCGTCCGAGCCTCAGACAATGCGGAATCGATCATCAGCGGCATATACGTCAATGGAAATGACCGTGGCACGATAACGGCATACCTCAGGAACAATGAATACTGGATACCCTGGGAACTCTTTCTCAATGAGTCCGGCCTGAAATCCGAAGAAACGGAAAACGGTAAAACGCGATATGCCACCTCGATCGGAATCATCGCATTTGAGAGCAATGCTCTTGAAAAGATCGAAAACACAACCTGTATCTCGTTTTCTTCTCTGAAACAGCTCTTCAGGGTCTCCCCTGCATTCAACCAGTCATTGTATGCGGTCATGCTGACCATTCCATGGCGGCCCGGGGCTCCCCGGAAAATCGGAAGTACCGCAGCGACAAAAAAGGCAGATGTCTTCGCCCCCGGCTCCTCGCTTTCTTTTATCCGCATCGAAAGCGATCTGCTCTACGATTTCAAGACTGACCCCGATAAAAATCTTCTGCTTGAAACCGGCGGCCGCCTGCTGGGCGGAACATGGAACATGACGCTGGAAGGCGATCCTGAAAGGGAAATGGAACCGACACAATACCACTGGACCACCTACAACCGGCAGCTTGCCTTCAGAGCCGGCACAGGAACTCCGGACCTTTACTCTATCATCGACAGCCGGAGCTTCACGGGTACTCAGTTCGGATGGAGCAACCGGAATATCATCCGGTATCTCGATTTCGACCGATACAGCGATTCCGAAACGTTTCTTGCAATCGATCGGACCCAGCTGCAGACTCTGGAAGGCGATGGGCCTCCTGCCGGCATTGCCGAACTGCGGCTTGACGGCATTGTCGTTGCGAGACAACGGATTAACCTTGAAGGGAAATTCATATTCCGGAATGTCAGAATATCTACCGACCTGAGAAAAACCGAGGTCTACCTCTACGAGCGATCCCTCGCAGACCCGCCGGCAACGATACTCGACTTTACCCAGCGACTGTCAGGACGGATGCTCCCGAAAGGCGAACTGCTGATTCGCGGAGGGGCAGGAAAAAGCGGGAATATCCTCGACAACAACAATGATGAAAAAGATGAGAATGTCCTTTTCGGTCATGTTCAGTATGGCATCTCCGGAAGAGTGAGTATCGAGGCCGGCATCGGCAACAATATCGATACCGGCACGACCGATTATTACGGAGGCACGATACTATCGATCGGCGGCAACTGGGCTGCGGCGCTCTATGGTGCAAGATCAAACGACAGATATGCCGGAGAGTTCCGACTTGAAGGAAGCGGCAGATACTGGCAAGCGTCTCTCTGGAGCAACCAGCAGGAAAAGCAATACGGAGAGAATGATGCTTTGCAGCGGGAACGCAATGCCCTCTCGTTCTCGCTGCAGCCATTCAGAACAATGACCGTTTCTCTCTACGGTCTTTCAGAAACCATTAACGGCCAGAGAAGGCAGGAATACCTTCTGCCCGGCATTTACTGGGGAGTGCTTCCCGGCGTACATATCTCGGCAACGCCCAATGAAGACGAAAAATACCGATATGAATCGTCATTCAGGATTTCCGCTTCAAACAATCTGCGCGTCGCCTATGAAAACGACATCGTTTCTGCCGAATACGCGCAAAGTCTGAACGAAAAACTGGGTATGCGGGTGCTGAACACCTATGCGCGAAAAACGGACGATAACGTCACGACCTGCTATTTCAACTGGTTACCCGGAAAAACCAGTTACAGCATGGTGGAAGCAGGTGTTTCATATTCCGGCGGCGCATTCGGATTTGCCGGCTCCCTGAGTACCTATGTTAACACGGGACTTCGTCTCGCGCTCCGTTACAGCTACAATATGAACAACGCACAGGCGCTCCGAATCGACGAGCTGTCATTTATCGATGCAACGTCGGAACCCGCACAATATCTCGCCTGCGCCCTTACCTGGGACCTCGGCTGGTCGGGAAAAAGGCTTTATCCCATCAACCGTACCGCCGTCAGCACGACACGCGGCGGAATTGCCGGCAATCTCGACGTCGAAAGCGGATCTGCGCTATCGGCTTCGGATATCGACAATGTCAGCATCCTTCTCAACGGAAGAGCCATGCAGCAGAGACAGATAGGCGGATCATTCTTTGTCGGCAGCCTCCTGCCCGGCGTTTATTCGGTATCGGTAGATCCGGAGAATCTGCCGGTAGAACTGGTTGCTGGAGAGGGCACCCGGAATGTGGAGGTAAAAAGCGGATCGGTAACCCACCTCTCTATCCCTGTGTACTCCCAATATGGCCTGGCAGGCAGAGTATCCGACTCATCAGGACAGGCCCTGGTAAATGCCGTCATCGAAATATCCGGGAAAGAAGGAGTGCCGATAAAACGGACAACCTCCAATGAATTCGGTTATTACCGTATCGACGAGCTGAAAAACGGAATATATAACATCAATATCGTCTCTGTCAACGGCATACCCTTGCAGGGAAAACCATCAAAATCTCTCACGATTAAAAACGACTATCTTTTCAATGTGGACCTTACCGTTTCCGGGATAACGGCTCCTCTTCCGCAATGACCCTTGCCCGAACAACACATGCTGTGCTCAGAACCATTCAGGCGAGAAATCGATTCATGGTCATGCAGGATGTATTGAAATCCTCTTCCGAAAAAATCTCCAGCGTAAACACCCTCTCGTTCCCGGAATCCAATTCAAGAGCCTGCATAACCATATCGAGAGCTGCGGGGTTCATGTACGAAAGCGAATTATGGTCCATCCCCTCTCGCGTGCCGTGCATATGCAGCACTTTCGCGCGGGAAAGATACCGTTCGAGGTACCTGGCAGTCGGAAACCCGTAAAATTCGAGGTGTCCCACATCGAGCGTAACGGAAAATCCATGTTCCTCCACAACAGGCCAGATCAGATCGTACGGATAGTTGAGATTTTCGACGCATATCGATGAAGCCGGCACAGACAACTGCTCGAGAAGCATCGCTGACGAGTCATGCACTCCTTCAGTGAAACGCAGCATCTCTTCGCCGGAAAATTCGTTTATATCGACGCGCTCCCCAGCCTCGAAATGCAGCACATATGCCGATTTAGGCAGAATTTCTGTCAATTCGGCGATTCTCCGGCATTTACCCACCGAACGCTCACGCTCGATTCTGTCGGGATGGCCGAGATAGACGTCAAGCGGCATATGCACCGAATAAGTCAGATCATGCTCTCCGGCAAGAGCGGCAAGGCGCTGCATATCCTCGTGAGACGGAAGATTGCTGAACTCGTCGGACTCGAACAGCACCAGTTCGATATCGTCAACCTTGTCCTTCAGATACTCGACATTGGGAACAATGTCGGCGGGAATGATATAGGAAGTCGTCCCAAAACGGAAGGGAAAGCGTTTTTTCATGGCCGTACTATCGGGATTGAAATGATTTCTGGAGGTGAACGAGCAGCTCATGGATGGAACTCCATGTTACCGCTCCATCTGCAAGGAGCTCGTCGGTTTTCCTTCCAGCGGCGTTTCCCTCGGTGTAATCGCGCGATCCGATGCCTTCTGCAAGAAAAACCGGTTTTCCGGCCGAGAGGGCTTCCGAAGCAAGGGAGAGATTGACCAGATTGCCCGAACCGAACGGAACGTCCGTAACCACTACCATATCGGCAGCTCCGGCCATGACCGATGCCTCCCGGTAACAGGCGCTTCCTATCGCTGAAAACGGCTGTTCGAGCACGGCGTCGAGATGGAGCGCCCTTGCGGCTTCAGCATCGGAATCGAGCTTGTTGAGCACCCCGGTAGTCACTTCATACCCCTCGATCAGCAGCCTCCTGTAAAGCTCTATGCCGCTTCCGCCGCCTGCCACCACATGAATCCGCCGATCGAGCGCTTTACGGCGCCGGCCTGTGACAAGATCGCCGCTCACCTGCAGCTCTCCGCTCCATGGATCTGTCCTGACCTGCAGCTCGCAGTTGTATATCCGGCTGAGCAGTTCCGGACGCAGCACCTCCTGCGGTGTTCCGTCAGCGGCAAGCGTTCCGTTATCAAGAAGCAGAAGGCGGTCGGAAAGCTGCGCGGAAAGCGTAAGGTCGTGGCTGACCAGCATCACCGTAATGCGCTGCTCACGGTTGATGTTCAACAGAATCTGCAGCACCTCCTGACGGTGGTTGATATCGAGATGAGCTATCGACTCGTCGAGCATGATGATGCGCGGCTCCTGGGCAAGCACCATGGCGAGGGCGACCCGCTGCTGTTCGCCGCCGCTCAACTCCATGAAGTAACGGTCGCGCAGAGCGAGAACATCGGTATAAATCATCGCCCGCTCGACAATATCTTCATCAGCGGCACCGGGTCTCCCGAACAGCCCGATGGAGCTGATTCTGCCGTTCATGACCAGTTCGCCTACACGGAATGCCATGGGAGACTCGATCTTCTGCGGCACAACCCCTACAAGCGAAGCCCGATCTGCGGCTTTAAGACGCTCTGCAGGTCTTCCGAATAGCGAAACCGAACCGGAAACCGGCCTGATAAGCGCGGCGGCGGTTTTCAGAAGCGTGCTCTTCCCGCATCCGTTAGGACCGATAAGCGACACGAACTCACCTTCGGCAACGGTGAAACTCACTCCGTGCAGAACCTCCCGACCCCGGTAACCCGAGGAAACGTCCCTGAACGACAGCGCCGGACTATGTGATGCTCTATGCTCGATCATGAAAATAAAGGTACCAAAATGACCTAACGAATTAAACAACGGTGCAGTGTAAATCGGAACTCTGGACTTTCACAGACCGACAAGAATATGCAAGGACTTGCAAGGACATGCAAGGACATTCACGGACAGAATCTCCCCTCTTCAGAGCCTCCTGCCCACTACCCACTACCCACTACCAACTGGCTACTGGCTACCGGCTACTGACTACTGACTACAGACATCCCGCCCACCGCCCACTGTCAACAGCCCACAATCTTCATTAATTCCACGCATGCTTCATCCTGCGCTGCAGAATGACAAGAAAAAAAGGACCGCCGGCAACCGCCGTGACCACGCCGACCGGTATTTCGACCGGTGCGAGCACCGTGCGCGCCAGAGCATCGCAGATCACAAGAAAAGTGCCGCCGCCAAGCGAGGCGAGCGGCACGAGACGGCGATGATCGGGCCCGAACATCGCCCTCATGACGTGCGGCACAATCAGCCCGACAAAACCGATCATGCCGGCCATGGAAACTGCCGTCGCGGCAAGAAGCGTTGCCCACAGAAGCCCGACAACAATCACCGCTCCCGCATTGATTCCCTGATAGTGGGCCATTTCCCTCCCGAGAGTGAGCGCATTGAGGCGGGTCGAGAGCAGCCATATGCCTGTAATGCCCAGAAGCACGAGGGCCGAAGAAAAAACCTGCTGCTGCCCCGAAACCGGCTGCAGGTTCCCGAGCATCCACCAGATCACGTTATGGAGCCCCTCGACGCTTGCCGTGGAAACGAGAAACATAATCATGCTCGAACAGATCGAACTGACAATCACGCCGCTCAGGATCAGACTGTACACCGAGGGAGAACCGCCCGCCCCCTGACTGGCTATGCCATACACCACCATCAGGGTTATCACCGCCGAAACGAATGCCGTAACGGGGAGGTTCAGGGGCAAAGCCAGCGACGAACCGGCCAGGATGCTTACCGTCGCTCCAAGTCCCGCGCCTCCGCTGACGCCGAGCACATAGGGTTCGGCAAGCGGATTGCGCAGCAGCGCCTGAAAAACCATGCCCGATGCCGATAGCGCGGCTCCGACAACGAGTCCCATCAGCATTCTGCCGAACCGCAATGCCATAATGGAAGAACCCGCAGGCTGCGACATATCAGGAATGCCTATACCCGACGGGCCGAGCAGAAGGGAGAGCGCACAGAGCAGCGGAACCGCAAGCAGAAACAGAAAGAGCTTCAGGCGCCCCCTCTCCGGAGATCTCAGGGTAAAACGGTTATCGGCACAAATTCGGGTCGTTTCCATGAGCCGTTCAGTTCTCCACGCCCTTCTGTGCCGCGATACCCTGCTCGTAGCCGTGCTTGACAAGGGTCATCTCAGTGACCGTGTCGGCGGCGGCAATGAGCGCTTCCGGAGCATTTCTGCCGGTCATCACCACGATCTTGCCGTCCTCCGCGCTCCGGAGTGCGGCCAGCAGAGGCTCGAGGGGAATCAGCCCGTTACCGAGAGCAAAGCAGACCTCATCGAGCAGCACAACTTCGTACTCCGGAGAAGCAAGCGCCGCCAAAGCGGCCTCAAGCCCTTCGCGGGCAGCCGCACGGTGCGCTTCCATTGCAGGACTGTTCCGATCTCTCGGCAGAAACCCTTTTCCGAACTGCGTCCAGTTCACGCCTTCAAGAGCGCTGAAAAAAAGCTGTTCCCCTACCGCATCGTCCGACTTCACGAACTGGATCACCGCGGCACGCATGCCGTGACCAAGAGCCCTTGCCAGCATGCCAAAGGCCGCCGTGCTTTTACCCTTTCCGTTACCGGTGAAGAGAAGAATCCTTCGTTGCTGCATATCTGTCATTCTTTAGACGTTAATGAACCCCCATAAAGGAAGGCTGGTTCCTTTCGATTACCATAATCGCTCTGCAAGCACCCTCAACATGATGCCTGCCGCAAGAAAAACAACTGCCGTCAACCGCATCAGCTCGATACTCCTGCGCACCGAATCCGCCGAACAGGCTTTGCGGACAACTCCAAGCAGCGGCGCCTCGTGCACAACGCCCCCATAGCTCCGCTCGCCGCCGAAGGTTACGCCGAGCGCGCCCGCAAAGGCCGATTCAGGATACCCTGCATTCGGGCTTGCATGCAGCCGGGCTCCGCTTCTGACGGCCTTAAAGATATTAAAAAACCCGAATCCCTTCACTGCGGATGCCAATGCTATAGCGAGCACGGTAATTCTCGAAGGAAGCCAGTTGGCAACATCGTCGAGTTTTGCCGACGCCCAGCCGAATTCCCGGTAGCGGTCGTTCAGGTACCCGAACGATGAATCGAGCGTATTGACCGCCTTGTATGCAATCGCGCCGACCGGTCCGAAAAGCAGTGCGTAAAAAAGAGGAGCCGTCACCCCGTCAACGGTATTCTCCGCAACGCTCTCCGTGGCGGCAAGCGCGATATCATCCTCCGAAAGCCCGTCCGTATCCCGCCCGACCATCCAGGAAACCTTCCAGCGGGCAAGCCCGATATCACTTGAATCGAGGGCCTCATGCACCGCGCCGGCATGATCGCCAAGATCTTTCACGGCAATGGAGGTGTAGAGCAGATACATACCCGCAGCAGCACCCAATAACGGGTGCTGCTGGCTTGCAGCCGTGATGACGAGCCACGCAGAACCTGCCGTACCTCCCACAACGACCAGCACGCAGAGTACTCCGGCAATTCTCATCGGCAGGCCTGAAGCCCTCAGCGCCTTCTCGGCACCATGCGCAAGCCATGCAATCCCCCTTACGGGATGCGGCATCCAGCGCGGATCGCCGAAAAGCAGGTCGCAAAGAAACGCGGCCAGAAGCAGGTACTCCGGTTTCACCATGCCGTTCAGGAAACCCTCTCCACTACCTGAACGGCACGAAGCGCATCGAGAAAACGGTCATTCTCCTGCGGCGTGCGAATCGCAAAACGGAAATAGTCGGCCTCAAGACCCCTGAAATTCCTGCAATCCCGCACCGTTATGCCCTGCGACAGAAAATGTGCAATCAGTTCATCCAGCGGACTCGAACGGCACCATTGGACGAGAAAAAAGTTCGCCGCTCCCCCGGCAATGCGCACCCCTTCGATTTCCGTCAGAGCCTCAGCGAGCCGTCCTCTTTCGCAATCGATCATCGAACGGAGAGCCGCTTCATAAGCGAAGCACCCGGCCAGTTCGCCCGCAACCCTTTCGGCAACTGCATTGACCGTCCAGGGCTCCTTGAAATCGTAGAGTCTTCTGGTCGTATCCGGATGAGCTATGAGCGCACCGAGTCGCAGTCCCGGAAGCGCATAGAATTTCGTCAGCGAATGCACGACAACGATATTGCGGAAAGCCGGAATACGGCGCATAAGCGACACTTCCGGAAAATCCGGCTGAAACTGTATAAAGGCTTCGTCAACGAAAAACCACTTGTCGGGAAACCGGCTTGCAAGCGCCATGGTCACTTCGGGAGGAAACAGAGTACCGGTCGGGTTGTTGGGATTGGCGACAAAAAACGCATCGTATGACTGCAGCCTGGCGGCCAATTCGTCGATTGCAGGAAGAGCGAACCCCTCACCGGCGACAAGTTCGACAAATCCGGTTTCGGCGCCGGCAATACGGGCGGCCCGCCCGTACTCGTAAAACGATGGCGCAAGCAGCAGCATCCGGCGTATGCCCAACGCCCTCGGCAGGAGGTAGATTCCCTCTACAGCCCCGTTAAGGGCGATCACAGACGCTTCATCCAGCCCGAACTTTCTGGCGTAGAATCCGCACACTCCCTTTCCGTCTATTGAAGGATAAGCCTGCAGATCGTCCCTGTCGATCGCCAAAGGATCCTGAAGCGGAAAAAGCGGGCTGATGTTGACGCTGAAATCGAGCAACCCGGAGGATTTCGTTCCGAAACGCCGTTCGACATCTCCGCCATGTTCATGATAATAAAGACTGTTCATCGCTCAGGAAGCGGTTTATCGATCAGGTCAAAAAGTTTTTCAAGATCGAGATGCTCTGTAAAATGCGCGGCCAGAAGGTCGTAACTCTCCTCCATGCTGCACTCATGCCTTGACGGGCGGTACTCGGGATCGGCAAGCGCAAGAAACCACTGCCTCACCTGAGGCTCATCGAAAATACCGTGAAAATAGGTGCCGATCACCTTTCCGTCCTCGCTCATAGCCCCGTCTCCGTCGCCGGCAGCCTCGCCATTTCGCGTGAGCACCCGCATGAATGGCCGGCAGGCGCCGGAAAGCGATGTTCGTCCCATATGGATTTCATAACCCTGGCTCTTCACCCCCGCATCTTCAAGCACGCCCGAAGCGTTGCAGAGGCATTTCTCCTGTTCGAGCACCGTATCGGCGTCAAGCAGACCGAGTCCCGGACTTGAGCCCGGCTCCCCCTCTACCCCCGACGGATCAGCAATGGAATGGCCGAGCATCTGGTAGCCTCCGCACACGCCAACGACGACGCCTCCCCGCGCCCTGAACTCCCTGATGCGCTCCTCCCAGCCGAGCGTGCGGAGCCACTCGAGATCTCCCCGAACGTTTTTCGAACCCGGCAGAATTAGCATCCTGTAGTTCGCGAGCGAACGGGGATAGTGCAGGTAATGCAGTTCGACGCCCGGATCCTGCTCCAGCGGCGAAAGATCGGTGAAGTTCGATATATGAGGAAAGTATATCGCGGCAACGCCGGTTCTGCCGGAAACCGGCTCGGCCTGGGGATCGACCCTGGAGGCGAGCGGCACGGCATCTTCGGCATCGATGGAAAATCCCCTGAAATACGGAATGACTCCGAGCACGGGCACGCCTGCCATCTCCTCGAGCATCCTCACCCCGTCGCGGAACAGGTCGATGTCGCCGCGGAACCGGTTTACGATAACACCCTTCACCAGTGCGCGATCTTCCGGAGGAATAACCGCCAGAGTCCCGACAACCTGGGCAAACACCCCTCCGCGGTCTATATCGGCCACAAGCAGCACCGACGCGCCGGACTCCCTCGCAGTTCTGAAATTCACGAAATCCCGGTCGTACAGATTCATCTCCGCGCAGGAACCGGCTCCCTCGATAACCACAAGCTCATACCGCTGCATGAGCCGCTCGAGACTTTCATGAGCCGCTGCAGCCCAGAGCGAAGTATCCCTGAAATATCCTTTTGCGCTCTCGGTACTGCACACCTTTCCCTGCAGCACCACCTGCGCGCCGGTATCGGAGTTCGGCTTCAGAAGCACAGGATTCATATCGGCCGTCGGCACAACTCTTGCCGCTTCGGCCTGTGCGATCTGCGCACGCCCTATCTCGAAGCCGTCAGGCGTGACGCCGGAGTTGTTCGACATGTTCTGCGCCTTGTAAGGCGCCACATCGATGCCGGCATCACGAAAAATACGGCAAAGAGCGGTTGCTACAATGCTTTTTCCAACATCAGAAGCTGTACCGAACACGGCCAAAGCCCTGTTGTTTTTTTCAGGAGTTACCATGTTTCGTGGTGGACAAGTGTTTCAAGCTCAAGGCGCGGCAGCCACCCGGCCTGCTCGAGTTCAGGAATCTCGTGAAAAAAGCTCACGTATCCTACGCACAGCCAGGCGACCGGCACGATATGCTCCGGAATGCCGAGCACCATGCGCACATGGTCGTGATGAATGATGCTCACCCATCCCACGCCAAGGTTTTCAGCCCGTGCGGCAAGCCAGAGGTTCTGCACTGCGCAGACCGAGCTGTAGAGATCCATTTCAGGGTTAGCCGTGCGCCCTATCACCACCTCTCCGCTCCTTGACCGGTCACAGGTAACGCATATGCCGAGCGGCGATTCCATGATGCCCTCAAGCTTAAAGCCGCAATACTGTTTGCGTTTTTCTTCCGAAAACTGCAGGGCAGCCTCCCTGTGTGCTCTCTCGAACCCACCCTTGATCTCCTGCCTGATTGCAGGGTCTTTAACGACAATAAAATCCCAGGGCTGCATGAACCCCACACTCGGAGCATGATGCGCAGCGTCGAGCAGCCGCCCGACCACCTCGTCGGGTACCGGGTCCGCCAGAAACTGCCCCCGCACGTCGCGACGGCTGTAGATGACCTTGTAAAGCGCGTCGCGTTCCAATTCGGTGATTGGCATATTCATGTAAGCTCCCTCGCTGTATAATTCAAAAAAGAAGCGCAGCACACACACGGCTGCGCTGCAAAGTAAGGGCAAGCGGAATAACGGAAATTTCCGGAAACCCCGAACGAACTCAATAGGTGAATTTTATACCCGCATACGCAGACCTGCCAGGGGTAGCGTACTTCCATGCCTCTTCATAGAATTCATCAAAGAGATTGTCTATACGTCCATACAGCTCAACGTGTTCATTCAACCGATATGAACCGGCAAGATTGACAAGTACATAGCTGTCAAGTTTTCCGGTAGCCTCGCACTCCTCGCTCTTCGCGCCGGTATCGAGCCGCGAACCGACCCACTGCATGTTCGTGCTCACGGTTGCCCTGTCTGAAACAGCATAAGAGGCGTTCATGCCTGCCTTGTGTTTCGGCCTCCTCTTCAGCTCATTGCCAGCGGCATCTTCAGTATAGGTATAGGTATAGGTTCCGGTCAGCGACAGCCCGTCTGCCGGATGCAACTCGATGAAACTTTCAACACCCCTTGTTTTTGTTGTTCCCTCAACCTGAACATATATCCAGTCCGTAAGGTCAAAGTCGATCCGGTCCTCGTAATCGGTTCTGAAATATGTAGCCCCCACCTTCAGTCCGTCGGTGACCCGCTGTTCGATTCCGGCATCCCACCCCTTGCTGGTTTCAGCTTTCAATGTCTCGTTGCCGTACGGCGAATAGAGCTCGTAGAGCGAAGGTGCCCTGAAACCGGTACCATAACTGAATTTCAGTACCGTATCGCCAAAGGTATAGGAAGGTGCTATGCGCCATGTGGTTTTACCTCCGAACTTCTCGTTATCCTCATAACGGATACCTCCTACAAGTTTGAGCCCTCCAAGACGCCACTGGTCCTGCAGAAATATGCTGTGCGATGCGACCTCTTCGTCAAATGACGATGCGTAAGCGCCAAAGCTCTCGTTTTCTGCGCTCTCATGCTGGAAATTGAGGCCGGCAGTAACCGTGTTGCCTTTTGCAACTTCAAGATCGCCCTGCCAGCCGAATTCATAGAGATAACCGTTATAAAGACTCGACTTCGAACCGTTTTCCATATAGCTCCTGTCCTGATCGGTCATCTGATAGTAGAGCGTAGAAACGAATGGTGCATAATCCAGCCTCAGAGCAGCCCGACCGCTGAAAAGTTCGGAGTCCTGGGTTGTACCGGAATTGTCCTTCACTCCGCTGTCATACTCCAGAACCGAGTCGGTGTAGTGAAGCGTTGTTTCAAGCGATATATGCTCATTGAACCTGAAACCGAAATTGCCAGAGACTGTCGTGTTCTCATAGCCATCTTTTTCATAAGCACTGCCGGAAGGATTGATACAGCGGTTATTTTCATCCACAGCGGAAAATCCATCGGTTTTCAGCTTCGACAACTCGACAGCGTAGTTCAGAACGCCTTTCCGGCCGCTGGCACCGGCATACACTCTTGAGGTACTGTATGAACCGCCCTCGAGTCCAGCATGAGCTTCCGGTTTCAGACCACCTTTTTTCGTGATGATATTGATGGCTCCAGCCATTGCGTTGGTGCCGTAGAGAACGCTGACCGGACCGCGGACAACTTCGATCCGTTCAATATTATCCACCATCATGTTTCCGAGGTTTCCCGTCCGATTTGCGGAACTCGGATCGTTCACCGGCACCCCATCGACCATGAGAAGCACGTTCTGGGAATCCGCCCCACGCATGAATACGCTTGTCGTCGTGCCGATACCCCCGTTCGACACAATATCGACGCCAACGGCACCTCTAATCACCTCTTCAACCGAATGCTGGCCGGACTGCCGAATCTGCTCGGCAGTAATCACCGTTACCGAACTGCCACCAGCATCGGCAATGGAATTCAGGGTTTTTGTCGCCGTCACCACCACTTCACCGGTCGTGTAGCTTTTAGTCGTCTCTTCGGCAAGAAGCCCTTTGCTGCTCAGCAGCCCCGCCAGCACAAGCAGGCATACTTTTTTGTTCATCGTTGATTGTCCTGTTTTCAGTTTGAAAAAAACATAAACTGACAGGGGTTAAAAAGGCAGCGCATAACGGTTCGAGCAGTGCCGACCTGTTTTTCCTGGATTCGTTTCCGGAACCATGAACGCCGCGTCGGGAACGAAAACGTCCTGCGCCGGTTATGGCAAACCCATGAATCGTATCCTGCAAAAAGACCAAAACGGTAAGCAATGCAAAAGAAGTACAGCTTTGCCCCGACTATAACCCGTAGTCCGATCTTGTAATGCAAAAATAACTGGCAGGTCTCCTGACTATCACGGCTTGTCTCCGTTCCGGCCTTCCCGCAGTTTTCCTGGGCGGAAAACGATGCAGTGACCTGAAACGACTGCTGCCCTCATGCATGTGGCCATGAACGACTTCAGCAGTATACCGTTGTACAGTTGCGGGTACAGTGTACGACTTTCACGTACTTCCCTATTCTCCGGCTTTTAAACCGGCACCAGCTACGACGAAAGAACAGTTCTGAACATAAGAAAAATACCGGATAAAAAAAACAGCGGCAAAAGTCATCGCTCCCTGCCCCACTCCTTGAGCACCCTCCTTGCCGATCCTATAGAGAAAGCCTCTTCGCTGAACCGGAAACCCTCCGGTATACCCGGTACGTTTTCAGGTTTTCGAAATAAGAACACAAAAAGAACAGGCGGTCAGCCGGAACAACAGAAGCGGGAAGCCAGAGCTTGAAGCTCCCTGTCGCTGAACGCTCCCGCCGCAACCGGCCCGAGCGTTCTCTCCGGCCTGAACCGCTGCAGGACAAGACGGCCCTCCGCCGCGGCCGCCATCTCCTCCACATCTTCGGAAGCATGAATCCCTTTCAGAAGAGTACTCCGGAAAACCACGTCAATTCCGGAATTCAGGAGGAGCGAGCAGGAGCGCTCTATACGCTTCATCATCGCCCCGGAACAGGGAATCCCGGCAATTTCCTCATAGCGCCGGGGCCGTAACGGCGCCTTGATATCGAGAGCGACGCAGTCAACGAGCCGCTCCTGCAGGAGCTGATCGAGCATATCCGGACAGGAGCCGTTGGTATCGAGCTTGACGAGCAGGCCGAGCTTCCTGAACGTGCGGAGCGACTCCGGAAGGGATGCATGCATGGCCGGCTCGCCTCCGGTTACCACAACACCGTCGAGTAAGGAGCGGTTACGCCCGACAAGCCGCACCACTTCATGAAAGGTGATCCGACGGATCACGCCGCTTCTCTCCGGCTCGACCAGTTCGGGATTGTGGCAGTAAGGGCACCTGAAATTGCATCCGGCCGTAAAAATCACCGCCGCGATGCACCCCGGATAATCGATAAAACTCTGCGGGATATAGCCTCCAACAGGAAGTTCCCGTCGCACTTCCTCCCCGTTGAACGGATACGACGGCATCAATGCTCCTCCGCTTCACACAGAGGTTGTTCCTCAACCGTCTCCACGGCAAACAGCTTCCTGTCGGCAAACTCGCTCTGCTTGCCCGAATTCCACTGACTGACAGGCCTGAGATAACCGACAATTCGCGTATAGACGGTGCAGCGCCGTTCCTTTCCCGTTGCCGCGCATTCCGGACACCATTCATGCTCGCCGAACAGATATCCGTGGGTCGGACAGATGCTGAACGTCGGCGACAGGGTGATATAGGGCAACGTAAAATTATCGGTCACCGTCCTGACGAA
Source organism: Pelodictyon luteolum (assembly GCA_020721225.1). Taxonomy (GTDB): domain Bacteria; phylum Bacteroidota; class Chlorobiia; order Chlorobiales; family Chlorobiaceae; genus Chlorobium; species Chlorobium luteolum_C. The sequence goes on from DYNE01000031.1 coordinate 22,392, forward strand.
CCGTTTGACGCCCTCGAACGGAAGCTCGCGTTCGCCGATAAAGGCATGGAATACCGTTCCTCCCGTATAACGCGACTGCAGCTCATCCTGAAGCCTGAGCGCTTCGAACAGATCGTCGGTGTAACCGACCGGAAGCTGCGTCGAATTGGTGTAATAAGGCTCTGCGCCGCTCTTCACGGCAGACTCGTTGGCCGTAACGATATCCGGATAACGGGATTTGTCGATGCGTGCAAGACGGTACGCCGTACTTTCGGCCGGGGTGGCTTCGAGATTGTAGCTATTGCCGGTCTCCTCCTGGAAAGCTGCCAGCTTTTGCCGCATGAAATCCATCACCTGAAGGGCAAACCGGCGTCCCTCCGGCTCAGCTATCGTGCAACCCAGAAAGTTCAGGCAGCACTCGTTCATGCCGGTAATGCCAATGGTCGAGAAATGGTTGTCCCAGTAGCGTCCGTTTTTCTCGCGGAGATTGCGCAGATAAAAACGGGAGTACGGGTAAAGCCCCTCCCCGGTAAGACGCTCGACCAATTTCCGCTTGATTTCAAGACTGCTTTTGGCCAGTTCCATCGTATGCGAAAGCCGTTCGAACAACTCGGCCTCACCTTTCGACTCGTAGCCGATTCTCGGCAGGTTCATGGTCACGACGCCGACGGATCCGGTCAAAGGGTTCGACCCGAACAGCCCCCCTCCCTTTTTCTGCAGTTCGCGCTTGTCGAGCCTCAGGCGACAGCACATGCTGCGGACATCGTCAGGACTCATCGACGAGTTCACGAAATTCGAGAAGTATGGAATCCCGTAACGCGCCGTCATTTTCCATATCCCGTCATAGAGCGGGTTGTCCCAGTCGAAATCCTTCGTGATGTTGTAGGTCGGTATGGGAAACGAAAAAACAGCGCCGTTCGAGTCGCCTTCGAGCATGACATCGGCATAGGCGCGATTGAAGGTATCCATCTCCTGCTGAAAATCCCCGTACGTGCAATCCATCGGCTTGCCGCCAATGATGACGGCCCTGTCTTTCAGCATTTCAGGCACCCTGAGATCGAGGGTCAGATTGGTAAAGGGGGTCTGAAACCCGACCCTGGTCGGCACGTTCATATTGAAAAAGAACTCCTGCAGACACTGCCTGACCCCATCGTAATCGAGCCGGTCATATCTGATGAAGGGAGCAAGCAGGGTATCGAAGTTCGAAAATGCCTGCGCGCCGGCGGCCTCCCCCTGCATGGTATAGAAAAAATTGACGATCTGGCCGAGAGCCGACCGCAAATGCCTTGCGGGCTTGCTTGCCGCATGGCCTTCAACGCCCATAAACCCGCTGATCAGAAGGTCCTCGAGATCCCAGCCGACGCAATAGACGCTCAGGAACCCCAGATCGTGGATGTGCATGAGCCCTGAAGTATGCGCATCGCTGATTTCAGGCGGATAAATCCGGTTGAGCCAGTATTGCGCACTGACGAGAGTCGATATATGCTGGTTGAGCCCCTGCAGCGACCAGGAGGAGTTCGCGCTCTCCCGCACCCTCCAGTCCTCGATATCGAGATAGCTGTCGACAACATCGATATTGCTGAACATCTCTTTCGCTTCCCGCATATACTGATGCTGGTGCCGGTAGATGATATAGGCCTTGGCCGCCTCGAACTCCCGATGCAGAAAAAGAGCCTTTTCGGCCATATCCTGAATATCCTCCACCGAAGGAACCGTGCCGGCACACGGGTCGCGCAGCTGCCTGATTGCGTCATCGGCAATCACGGCAGCTTTGGCGCGATCGGCCCGCCCGACTGCCCGTAACGCCCTGAACACGGCATAGACTATCTTTTCGGCATCGAACGGGACTTTTCGCCCGTCACGCTTGATAACCTCCCGACAAACCATGGTATGTGGATCCATTGCTGAATGTTTTTTCATTGTTCCTCTCAGAAATCGCTGCAATTCAGCGTCCGGTACGAATGAATTCGTACGACGGCAGATGACGTCGAAGCTTTTTTGCCGCTTTTACCATATGCCCGATTGCCGGGCGAACCTCTTCCCATTTTCTTGTCTTCAACCCGCAGTCAGGGTTTACCCATATCTGCTCAGGCCGGAGGTACTGCATCGCGCGAATCAGTAAATCATGCATCTCCTTTACCGAAGGAACCCTTGGAGAGTGGATATCGTAGATACCAGGCCCAAGCTGGTTCGGATAGTCGCAGGCAGCGAAGTCGGCAAGGACCCTCATATCGGAACGCGCCGTCTCGATGGTCAGCACATCGGCATCCATGCGGACAAGGGCATCGAGAATGTCGCCATAATCGGCATAACACATGTGCGTGTGAATCTGGGTTGCAGGCGCAACCCCTCCCGAACAGAGGGCGAACGCTCGTACCGCCCACTCCAGATAGTCCGCGCGTCCCGCTTTTTTCAAGGGCAGTCCTTCGCGGATTCCGGGTTCGTCGATCTGGATAATGCCGATTCCGGCCAACTCGAGGTCGAGCACCTCATCCCGCAAGGCGAGCGCAACCTGCATGGCGGTCTCGCGCAACGGCTGGTCATTCCTGACGAAAGACCATTTCAGGATCGTAACCGGTCCGGTAAGCATCCCCTTGACCGGCTTGTTCGTCAGGCTCTGGGCATACACCGTCCACCCGAGAGTGACGGGATCCTTCCGGCTGACATCCCCGTATATGACCGGAGGTTTCACCGCCCTTGTCCCGTAACTCTGCACCCAACCGTTAGCCGTAAATGCAATTCCTTCAAGGTGCTCGGCGAAATACTCCACCATATCGGTCCGTTCAAATTCACCATGAACAAGAACATCGAGACCAACCGACTCCTGCCAATGAATCGCATCGGCAATCATGCTGCTGACGCCGGATTCGTATGCATCGCGGGTAACCGCTCCGCTCCGATACCGTTTTCTCAGCAAGCGGAGAGCGTCGGTCTGCGGCAGTGATCCGATCATCGTTGCAGGAAGAGCCGGCAAACGCAGCAGCTCGCTCTGGATCAGATTTCGTACATGGAACGGCTCCCGCCTTCCGACGTTCTGACGGGAGAACGCATCCGCTCTTCTGCGCACCTCCTCATTACGCAGCGCTGGCGAATGACGCCTTGTTTCAGACCTGTTCAGATGATCGGAAAGCGCATGAAACGCCGTATCCGAAACCTCGTCCTCCATGAGATCGGCAAGCAGCCTGATCTCGTCAAGCTTCTGGCGGGCAAAAGCAAGCCACGGCTTCACGAAATCAGGCAGAGATCCGCCATCGGGTTCAAGATCGAGGTCATAGGGAACATGCAGGAGAGAGCATGAAGAGGAAACCATGAGGCGTTCTTTTCCGATCGACTTAACCGCAAGGCCGAGTATTCCGAGCGACTCTTCAACCCTGTTCGACCAGATATTCCTTCCGTCAACGAGACCGAGCGAAAGATTCATGCCCGCCGGAAGTTCACTGAACAGCAGAGGAAGCTCGTTATACCCGTTGACGGCATCCACATGCAGCGTATCGACCGGCAACGATAACGCCGTTTGAAGATTGTCGCCGAGACCTCCGAAATAGGTGGCAAGCAGAAAATGCATATCAGGAAAATGCTGCTTCAGATACCGGTAAACATCCCCATAGATCTCCCGGGTTTGCTCGTCGAGATCGGTAACCAGAAAGGGTTCGTCAAACTGTAACCAGAAACAGCCGTTATGTCGCAAATCCTCGAGAACGGCAAGATAAACCGGCAGCAGGCGGTCAATGAGATCGAGACGGTGAAAACCCTTCGCTTTCTCGCGCCCGAGCAACAGATAGCTGACCGGTCCGATCAGCACCGCCTTCGGAGATGCCACGCCGAACGCCCTGGCCTCAAGAAACTCCGCAACAGCTTTTCGGGAAGCATAACAGAAGTGCTGGCCTGCGGTAAACTCCGGAACGAGATAGTGATAATTGGTATCGAACCATTTGGTCATCTCCATTGCCGTCACATCGAAACCGGGCCGCTGATAACCGCGGCACATGGCGAAATAGAGATCGAAATCGGAAAAATGCTGCCGAAGCGGCTCGTATCGCCCAGGAACCGCGCCAAGCATGACACTCATGTCCTGAACATGATCATACAGCGAAAAGTCGTTGCAGGCGACCAGATCCATTCCGGCCTCCTGCTGCACCCGCCAGCGGGCCTGTTTTTCATCAAGAGCAGCTGCGCGAAGAGCGGCTTCGTCGAGTTTGCCCGCCCAATAGCTTTCGCAGGCTTTTTTCATGCCCCTTGAGGCGCCGATACGAGGATAACCAGGTGTGTGTGTAAGCATACGTCTGTGGTGTGTTGACCAACCGTTTTGTACGCTTACGCGGGGAAAAGAATACTAAGAGGGATAAAAGCCTGCAGGAAGAAGAGCCTGAAGCCGTAATCGCTCATAAATGCTTTAGTCCGCGAAAGCATGTTACAAGAAAAGAAGCGGGACAGGTCTCCTGGCTTGCCGGTTCTGCAGCACCTTCCCATTCCGTATCGTTCGGAACAGTGGTATAACGCTGCACAACACTCGATCGGCTTTACAGTTGCGCGTCAGCTCACGATTTTAACGTGATTCCCTATTAAACCCTTTTTATGGGGTATCCAGCTTCATCAGTAAAAAAAGAACAGTTCAAACGAATGTAAAAAAATAATTCAATAACCGTCAACGAATTTAACTCCGGTCATGATTGACCGCATCCACCACCGATACATTTTCGGCAAAACGCCCTCGGAAATCCCGATTGCACCTCTTAAGCTACCGGCTACCGACTACTGACTACCTACTACCGACTACCGACTACCGACTACTGACTACCGACTACTGACTACCGACTACCTGCTACCTACTACCGACTACCGACTACTGACTACCGACTACTGACTACCGACTACCTGCTACCTACTACCTACTACCTACTACCTACTACCATCTTCCAGCCCACCGCCCACAATCCTCCCCCTCTTCTACCGCGAAGCGATACTCCAGCGAAGCAAAGCGAGCTATACTCCGCAATGCGACAGCGAGCATACTCCCGTTCGCCCCGCGAAACGATACTCCTCATCTCCAGCTACCGACTACCATCTTCCAGCCCACCGCCCACCGCTCACCGCCCACAATCCTCCCCCTCTTCTACCGCGAAGCGATACTCCAGCGAAGCAAAGCGAGCTATACTCCGCAATGCGACAGCGAGCATACTCCCGTTCGCCCCGCGAAACGATACTCCTCATCTCCAGCTACCGACTACCATCTTCCAGCCCACCGCTCACTGCCCACAATCTTCAGCCCACCGCCCACAATCCTCCCCCTCTTCTACCGCGAAGCGATACTCCAGCGAAGCAAAGCGAGCTATACTCCGCAATGCGACAGCGAGCATACTCCCGTTCGCCCCGCGAAACGATACTCCTCATCTCCAGCTACCGGCTACTGACTACCATCTTCCGGCCCACCGTCCACCGCTCACCGCCCACAATCTTCAGCCCAACGCCATCATATCGGGAAAGCGTCAGCACACATCGTTTGGTTTCTCATCGCAAAACACAATCTTCTGCGCTATTGCACTGCGTCACCTGCTCGGGCCGTTTGCCCTGCGTATCGGCTGCTATGAATTGCCGGTTTTTCAGTATGATTTTGGAGATATTGTCCAGGCTGTAAATACTGTTAACAATAAATATATAATCGCGAACACTCCCTTATAAAATCTATTCCCTGTAATCAAAGCCAGAATTGAAGTCATGGCATTGACAATCATCAATATACTATACTGATTAAGAGGCGAATTATAAAATATCTTTAAATCAAAAAGATATGCAACAACAGCCCAGCATGACAAAGATGCCAATGCCCATTTGCCATCGCTCATAAATGTCGTTTCATAATAAACGCCACTTTCCGGCTCTGAGTCAGGAAGGATAAGTGCTGAAGAAACATACAATAATGATGACAATACAATTAATAAAATATAGTCAATCAACTGCCATCTGTACTGCATTTCAGAAAGCTCGATAACACCCCATAGATATTGAATCTGCCATAAAAATATAGATATAGCCCATATGACCGGAATGTAGTCGATTTTCGATGTATGTCTGGAACGGAAAATGGTTACCGCATCAGATAATAATTTCGTTATGGATAGTCCCAGAATCATCGAGGGAGCAAGCCAAATCGATTTGAATTCATTGATATGATCTTCCATTATTTTTCTTTTTATACCTGACAAGACAAGGATGGTGCCCGTAACTTGCCGGTTTAAGGAAACAGGCATCCGCCCCCATTCCGGATACGAATATATCGCGTTCTTATCGTCTGCAACAATCTCTCTTTTTTCGAGTCCCCCGTATAATCACATGATACAACGTGCCTGGCGAATCGAGTTGCGGACCTCTCGGCAAACCTCTACAGCCTTGTTTGAATCGCAGAAAGATAACTCTGCATTGCGTGCATTACAAGTTCATGATTTCATGAACCTCTCCCCTCCGTTGCGAACAAGAATACTCTCATGAAAGCACGACTTTCAGGACGCCAAACAACGGCCCGAAGAAACGTTATATTGTAACAGCGTTTCTTCGGCCCTGTCAACTGAATTCAAGGCGCATGCTCACTTATCTGATCTGGGGAATTGGATACGGTTTCGCCGCAGCCATGCAGCCGGGGCAGTTTCAGGCGTATCTCATAGCCCAGACGCTTCGTCAGGGGTGGCGGAAAACCCTTCCCATGATCTTCGCTCCCCTGCTGAGTGACGCTCCGGTGATCGTTATCGTCCTGCTTGCCTTGAGCCGACTGCCGGTCTGGTGGCTGCAGGTTTTGCGTTTTGCCGGAGGTCTCTTCGCACTGTATCTGGCAGCGGGCACGTTCCGTGCATGGCGGGATTTTCAGCCTGTGCGGGAGAGCCCTCCATCCGGTGACCGGCGGAATCTGTTTCGGGCCGTTCTGGTGAACCTGCTTAATCCCGGACCGTACCTCTTCTGGAGCCTCGTGACAGGGCCGCTGCTGCTGGCGGGATGGAAGATAACGCCGCTGTACGGCATTGGATTGCTGGCGGGATTTTACGTGACGATCATGGTGACGCTTGCAGGATTCATAATGCTTTTATCCGGCTCAGGCAAACTCGGACCCAGGGCAAACCGGTTTCTGCTCGGCATATCGGGCCTTGCATTGGCCGCCTTCGGTCTCTTTCAGATATTCTCCTCCCTGTAATATTTGCAACAAATCGGGATGAATGCTATGAACGAGTAGCAAAAGCGGATTACCATCAACCCTGATCATGTGCGGCGGGCACTGCGTCCCCATTCCGCATTGACAATATACATCTGCATCTGTCCCAGATCCTGATGAGTCAGCTTGTCGCGCTTGAGATCAATGAGCACATAACAGCGCAACAGCCGATTGTAAAAAACCAGATCAACATAGAAATGATCATTGTCGAAGGTGAACCGTTTCTGGCGCGCCTCAAAGAGAAACCCCTTGCCCAATTCCAGCAAAAAGTGTTCGAGGTGGTCGATAATGGCCGTTTCAAGTGCATGTTCCGAATACGCGCTCTTCTCTTCCATATCCAGAAACTCAAGCACAAAGGGGTTCTTAATCACATCACCGGGTTTTTCAACCACAAGCCCCTTTTGAGAGAGTTGCCGGATTCCCTCCTTGTCACGACTGAGAGCCAGCCGTTCATACAGCGAAGCCGCTATCTGCCGCTCCAGCTCTCTGGCCCCCCAGCTGTTTTCGCTGGCTTCGATTTCATAGAACCGACGCTCATCAGCATTCGAAATGGTCAGCAAAGCAACGTAATGCG
>DYNE01000076.1 GCA_020721225.1 Pelodictyon luteolum
AACACTTTGTGGCGATTATGCATCCCTTTTTTATTGCCCTCGTGAATTATTCAGGTTAGTAACTGTAAAGTTACTGCTTCATCCTGTACTGTTTTTGTGTTGTGTGCTGTTTGATGTACTCCTTGAGATCAGAAACCGAGTAATAACCCCCGTGTACCGGAAGCAGCATGGAGCTGACAACATGTCCAGTGGTTCCATTAAACATCGAATAACTTGCCACAGCGCCGCCCATGACGTGAAAGGGATTTCCCCATAATATTGTGGAAAACAGGTTCTTCTTCGTGTAGGCAGTACCGGATGCATCATGGATTTTCACGATGACGACGCAGGTATTTTCAGATTCGATGACTGCCCGGATTTTTTGCTGTTCGATGACGGTATCGAGGGGTGATCTGCCTTTATCATCTACTGTAAGCTGTGCCGTAACCCATGCGTCCATGGTTGCGGACAGCTTTGTCAGAGCTTCAAGCTCACCTTTCGCCTGATGCTCACCCATGAGTGCTTTCAGCTCTTTCGACCAATCGGTAACTGTATATATTTTTCTCAGAATTTCACTCGACGTGATGGTATTCCCTGCCATGTACATACGGGGCATAATGACCTTGACGTTTTTTGCCCTTGTGGAAACCATGGGTGGATCCGCTTCATTATCTTCAATAACAAGGTGATCGGCAAGGGCATTGAGCAGCATGATATCGTCGGATTTGACTTCGAGATCAAAAAATTCGTAGTTGGTTTTGGCAAAGGACAGCAGTTTATTGACGGCATCGAGCCCCAATCCCGTTGCCACCAATGACCTGGTTCCGACCTGTTTTCCTGGTCGTGTCAAATTCTCCATGAGCATTGCAAATCCCTCGTACTGGGCATTGAATTGTTCGAGAGACTGAAAATCAGGCTTGGTACCTTCGGTGTATAAGAGGAGTGTACAGGGAACATCGACAATGGCAATGATTTTGTCGGCAAATGCCTTGCCAATCTGGTTGATCGTTACTGCACTGAGTAGCGTAGCCTCGCTGCTGCCCGCTCCGCTCCCAATTTTGGCTTCCCCACTGTAACCTGACTCGGGAATACCTCCATATTTTGCACTCAAGGAGGCTTTGCGTGCGTTGGCTTTTGCTTCTTCTGCCTTGTATGCTGCTGTTTGTGATTCTGCTACGGTTTTGGCCAATTCGGCTTCGGCTTTTATTTCTTCAGCATTTTTATTACCGCCTGCTTCCGCCAAACCTGACCCGATGCCAAAGGAAAAAATGCCTAAAATGAAGATAAAGGTCATCAATGATAACGATGAGTCAAGCATTATAAAAAACATGATTTCCTCCTTTTAATGGTTTTTTCCGGTTCAGATGAACGGATACCGACCTCAATCAACCAACCTCAAACGGCCTCGCATTACGAAATCTGTCGGTAACCGGCCCGAATTCATGGTATTGCGGTTTCTGGATCATATCAATCATGGGAATTGTGCTTTCGAGAAGAGTACGGTAGTTTCCCTGAAACGCGCCATTATTCCACACCCGGCACAATGCCATGGTAAAAAGACCGCCATCACGATGACCTTCGGCATTCGAGCCATCAAGACAACCTCCGAAGTGGATCAGCTGGGCTCGCATTTTGTTGTTCACGAGAGGATCAATGACCGGCATAACCGGTGTTAACGCTCTGAAATCTCGAAATCCTTTATAAAGCGTTCCCGAGTTGCAACTGTCGCTGATCATGAAAATACCTGCACCTTCAGCAAAGGAGCACCAGATGTCGTTGAGATCGTCGTCGATAATATCCTTGTCGTATGCCACGAGTGTTTCATCTTTTCCGTCGCCTTCGTCGATGTTCGTGCTTTTGAAATCGGGCTGCTGGCCACCGTGACCTGAATAGTAAAACACGAAAAGTTCTCCGGGTTTTGTCGTCTGTGCAGCTTCGCGTAGAGCCTGGAGTATTGCATGGTGTGTTGCTTCGGAGGTTTTTAGGGTCTTTACCCTGAATCCCAAAGGTATGAGCAGCCTTGCCATGTTGTCGACATCGAGTTCCGACCCTTCAGTGCCGTTACTGGCATTCCACCCGCTGGTATGGGTTGTTGGATCAACCTGTTTCAATCCTACCAATAAAGCTGATCGGTGTGCCATGTTGCTTCTTCTGTTGTGTTGCTCTTATTTTATCGGGGAGCAAGTTATGCCGACTGAGCCGGAAGCAAACTATCGGCATAACTTGCTTGCCTTTCACTCCTGCGGCGCCATCACCATGCCCGCGCCGATATCGTAGGGGTCGAACCCTTTTTTCATGCTTTTGGTCGAAGCGTTGCCGACAAGCCGGTCGACAAGCAGGGTTGAACGCAGGCTGCCTTCGGCAAGCAGTTTCTGCCCCCATAGCGCGGCAACGCCGGCTACGTGCGGGGTTGCCATGCTGGTTCCGCTCATAACGGCCAGACCACCTCCGAGCTTTGCGGAGACGATATCGACGCCCGGACCGGAAAGCCGTGCTCCGGTATTGGAGAAATACGCGACAGAAAAGGTTTTGGCGTTCTTTTCCCTGGCAAGCGCGGCAACGGAGATGAACCCGTCCGATACGGCTGGCGGACTTACCGCGATTTCGAAGTCGGGACGTTGGCTTTCGTTTCCGGATGCGGCCACGAGTACGGCCGGCCGACCGAACATGTCCTGCGAAGCGACAAGTGCTGCCATGCGCTGGAAAAGCAGAATGTTCGTCCGGTAGCCTTCAAGCGCGATCGAGGTGGCATTTTCAGTTGCATACCCTGCGCCTTCAAGTGACTTGACGTAGCCGGGAAAATCGATTCCGAGCGACATGGAAATGACGTTTGCCCCGCTGTTGACAGCCCACTGGATAGCTTCGACAATTTTATCGCTGCCACCACCTGAATCGCCCAGTACTTTGCCGATGAGAGCTTTTTTCACACCCGGCGCAACGCCGATGCGCGTGCTCTTGACCTCGCGACCGAAAATGGTTCCAGCGCAGTGGGTTCCATGCCCGTGCGCATCGTCGTCGCCATCTTCGGTGAAGTTTTTCCGTTCAAGCTCGACACCCGAAAAAGCCGGATGGTTTGGATCGATGCCGGTATCGAGTACGGCGACCACAATCCCTTCGCCGGTGTAGGGAGAGGTAACCGCGCCGACAGCTTCGACACCCCACGCCACACTGTTCGCAGTTGCTTCTTTGGCGGTGGTTTTCGATTTCATGGGGGTGATGAGCTTCATGGGAACGACCGGAGCTATCAGCACTGTGGATTTGTCCTGAAGCGCTTTTTTGAACGATTTTCCCGAGAGTTCGGCAATTTCGAACTCGGGAGAAGGAGTAACCCTGGTAACTGTTGCTTTGGGAACTCCTCTCGTTACCGGAGCCGGAGCAACGTTTCTCAGGACGATGTATGACCTTTTCATGATGGTGCCTCCCGTGTAATGGTTATGTTGCATATGAACATGCCGTATCAGGTTTTCAGGACAAGATGCGGATGGCCGTATGCCACATAGGCAAGCCAGGTTGCGTCCCCGGCTTTCCGGGAGGCTTTTCTTGCCTCGATGATGGCTTCGGAGAGATCCGATCCCTTGAGGAGTCCCGTGTAGAGCGTTTCGGTAAAAGTACGTGCAGGCGCATCTCCGACCGACCAGAGCGCGCCGATGAAGGCCCCGGCCCCGGCGTTGAGAAATGCGTTGGCAAATCCTCCGATGCCGGTAAGCTTGTACCCTGCCCGACCGGTCTGGCAGGCGTTCACGGTTATAAGCGGACGATTGCCGTCAGGCGCCTCGAAATCTGAAAAACGCGCCGCAACGGTTTCGGAAAAACGTTCCGGCTCATACGAACCTTCAACCATTCGTCCGTTGAGAAGCAGAACGGAGTGGCCGATGTTGTCGGGATCGGCCTCGCCATGGCAGGCAAAGTGCAGAAGATCGAAGGAACCGGGAGTCGAAACAAGATTGCGCACGACATGCAGTTCGGGGGATACCGGTCGCGCATGAAAATGTTCGTCGAGGAAGAGAGCCTCTTCCGCTGCTTCGGGAAGTTTGAGACTGGTACTGTCGTAATCGGGTATAACGTAATGAGCCCTCTTTTGTCGAACCGTTATACTTTCGGTTGGCCAACCGTTCGTGCCTGCACCCATGAGCCAACGGGTTATTCCGAGCTGTCCGAGAAAGCACTCCTCTTTTGGCATTCCTTTTTTTGCAGGATTTTTCAGGTGAACCAGCTCCCATGGAATGAAGGGCTCTGTGGAAATGACCTGTATTCCGTTGAACTGTTTTCTGTATTTCCAGAGCACTTTCTGCAGCGAAAGCGGAATCAGTTGGTCGAAGAGGTCGGCACCGAATGCTCGAAGTTCCTGCAGGAAATTCTGTCGATCACGTTTATTTGCTGCCCATTTTTCCTCGATGATCGCATAGAGATTATTTACGTAGGCTGCACGGTCACCCTTGAACGGATCTGTTACCGAGAATTCCTGAATCCTGAGCTCATGCGAGTTGATGCGGTACTCGTAGCTGATGCCCTGTTCGTTTCTGATCTCCCGAATCCAGAACTGGTGCAGCGGTTTCTGCAGCGGACGAGGCTCCTCGGTATGGCTGGCAGCACTGGCCTTTTTTGGTGTATGGGTTTTCGAGGCAACGACCACGGGCTTGAGTTCGAGTTTGACTATCGGCACCTGGTCCTGACGGGCAATAACGAGAATACTGCTTTCACCTGGTTCGCATGCCTTGAGATTGAAAAACAGTTCCGCCGTACTGCCCGCTTCGGGTATATCGATCTCCCGGCAACCGGTTTCGTCGCCAAGCAGGAGAAAGTTCGATCGAACGATAAGTTCAACCAGCATTTTTCTGCCGGTTCTGAATTCACCGCTGCCGGATTGCGATACACTGCTTTCGAGGCTTTCAAGCTCTTCTCTCGATATGGCGACCGTGAGCGTGGAGGCATGGTTCAGCACCACTTCGTCGTCCATCTCTGCACGGACGTAAGCCGTGACGGTTTGAGGTTGTTGTGATGCCGGTGGCGGCAAAGGGGGAGGGAGTGGGGCTGCATCCTCCATCGGTGGAGCCTCAGCAGTATCGGCCGCACTATCGATCGATGAAAAAATACCCCTGAATGCACTATTCTGTTCGATATAGCCCATACCGGTCGACTTGTCCGACAGAAACCCGGCATCTCTTCGGCTACTATCAATGTCGACCTCCTCCCACGGAACGGATCGCTTGCCAACATTGCCGAGGGTATCATCGTTTGATCGATTCGTCGTGGATCCACGGGTTATTGAGCGGACATGGCGGGTTGCTGATTTCGATGTACGCAGGTCGGCTTTGCTGAAGCGAAAGACGAAAAGTATCTGCTCCCGTGTTGCGGAGCCGGCACCCGCTGCGCCAACCCGGAATATCGCCCTGCGCAGGCAGCTCCGGCCTGAAGGATCGCGGCCACCGAACGGGAGGTATGTCGCCGGGGGAGTCCAGAGTGCAAGCCCATCGCCCATCTGAAAAATAACAGAATCTTCGCCGTAGGCAAGATCGACGGACAATTCGACTGCGGCTTTATTGGCAGGATGCTGCGACTGTAGTGTATCGAGCCGGAGTGTGCAGCAGGGCTTGATGCCTCTCTGCAGAAATACCTTCGGGTTGACGGCATCCTGCATCCGCTCAGCAAATGCAAGTGCAGGCTGGTTCCGGAAAATGGCCTCCGGCAGTACGGCATTCGAAAGAGAAACCGTTACTGACCGAGGATAGGTAATATGTATACCATCACTGAATGAGCTGATCTTCATGCAGGTTCTCCTTTTTCGGGTAAGCAACCTAAATAGTGTGCCTGAAGCAAGAGCAATGCTCTGTCACGTCAGCATGAATAATCTATTAAACGGCAACGGCTCTCCCTTGCGGGGAATCGGTATAGTACTGAGCGGGGAGACGATCATGAAGCCCACAAAGACCTTTACGGCGTACTACAGCCTATATATAGGTACCACTGCGCTGCAGCACAAAGTTCCCCGTACCTGAAGATATCCGTAAAATTTCCGGTAAAGAAACAGGGAGCGACACAACCAGGGGTACTTCCGAACCATGTGAATTGCAGCCCTGAATATCGCCAGATTAACGGCTATATCCTTATACAACATGATGATATTGCCGATGCCGAAGCGTTTTCGAAACACCGGAAAGCGGCACCGCAGCACGCAGGAGTATCACCCGCATTGCGGGCGGGAGTATCGTTCGCTCTGCAAACGGGAGTATCTCTCGCTGACGCTTCGAGGGAGTATCACCCGAATTACAGGTGGGAGTATCGCTTCGCGGCATAAGAATTTCTCTTTCTTCAACTCCTTACTCCCGGGCATTCACGCCCGATACTACTGCGGCAAAGCCGCAATACTCCCGCAATGCGAAGCGAGCGATACTCCAAGGCGCCCCGGCGCCTGATACTCCTGCGCGTACCCGCGCCGGGCTTCCATCCGTGAAAATCCGCTCCCAATCAGCGGGAACCGCGCTCTTACTCTTCATGGCTTGATAGCGGGAAAGCGTGAATGGAGAAGAAGTGAATAGATGGGGAGTAAATAGGGAAGAAGTGACGAGAGGGTAAGCGTCTCCAGCTTTTCAAGCTGTGAAAATCCGATTTCAATCAGCGGGAACCGCGTTCTGCCTCTTCCATAAACAAATTGGCGGTTGATTTCCACAGGCAAAGCCTGAACAAATCAACCGCCTACGTGAAAATCCGAGCCAATCCGTGGGCAACTCTTCCTCTTATCATGGCTGGATAGCTCGATAGCGGGAAAGCGTAAATGGTGAAGAAGTGAATAGATGGGAAGTGAATAGGGAAGAAGTGACGAGAGAAGAGAGATGGGGCTTCAGCGTGTTCAAGTGCTTTGTCCATCTTCCCACGTCACCTCTTCCCATCTTCCCCTCTTCAATCTGTGCCAATCCGTGAAAATCCGTGTTAATCCGTGGGTAAAAATCCTCCATCTTCTCTATTCACGAATCACCTCTTCACTTCTTCCCTGTGTTTTCCGGCTACCGACTACCAGCCCACCGCCCCTACGGGCCGAAACCCATATTTGAGGGAGTGGCACTATCCCCGCGGTTACACCCCGGGCTACCGAAGTCAAGCTCCTGCGGAGCTTCCGATAAAGCAACTATTTCCCGAACAATATACCTTGCAACTCCATGTAATCAGGAAACACAGAATCCATACTTGCAAGCTTTGCGTTATGAACAAGAGTGGTTGCGATAATTATCCTGTCTGCCGGATCCCTGTGAATGTCGGGAAGCATCGCTGCTTTTTGCAGAATATCACAGGTAACCGGTAGTGAATCAATACCGGAATTATCAAGCCCTTCCTTTATCCAGACCTCAGCAGGAAGAGGTAACTGAAGCTTTCCTTGTTTAACCAATAAACAAACCTCGAAACAGGAAATAGCAGAAACAGCCCAATGACTATCAATAGCCAGAGCATTGACGACACTCTTTGTCAGAGCCGAATCGCCATTGATAATCCATTTAATCCAGACATGCGTGTCAAGTACGATCATTCGAGGCAGCTCCACTCTTCTGCTGGCGACACGGGCGTGATTATATCACCGAGTATTTTGCCTTTTCCTGCAATTAAAGGAGACGGCAGATGTCTTTTCTGAACCGGAACATCAATGACATCCTTATCAGCAAGTATGGTCACAATGACATGCGCCTGCTTGATCGGTGGCTTATCCCCTAACCACTTCATGACCCCATGTTCATAAATAGCTTCATAACTCTGCAGCATAAATACCCCCAACCGTTTACCATTCACTTCATCAATAAATCAAAATCCGGAAGCGCAAATAAACATCCCACATTACAGGATACCACCAAAAAAGTGTGATGAGCAATCAAAGTCCAAAAGGAATTAAACCCCGATAGGTCGGGATACACTGCGAAACAGGAATTTATATATAATAAATAAACGTTTCTATCCAAGCTTGTCGGGACAACGCAGAAATTTAATTGCGCAACAAACTTTCAGCGATCACCTAAAATTGAACAACAAAAGATAACAATATAATTCCCGGCCCATGGCTGGATAGCGTGAATAGAAAAGAAGTGAATAGAGGAGAGGTAACGAGAGAAGCAGGAGGGGCGCCATCCCCGGGGTTCCACACCGGGCTACCGCTATCCCGCTCCCGACTACCTGCTACCGACTACTGTTTCATCACACATTCCCCCTCATTGCTCATCACTCATCGCTATCTCCCCCTCTCCCCCAAGCTACCGGCTACTGAATACTGACTCAGCTAACAACCCACGTCTTTTTCATCCGTGAAAATCCACTCCCAATCAGCGGGAACCGCGATCTTATCTTTCCGAAATAATC
>DYNE01000005.1 GCA_020721225.1 Pelodictyon luteolum
TTTTGATTGTACTGTAATGAGTTACTGTTTTTTATTATGGGGAACTTCGGATTAACGTATTTCAAGAGGAAAAACAGAAAATAAAAAAAGCCTGTAAGTCTTTATCTTACAAGCTTTTATACGGGTGGGCGATAGAAGATTCGAACTTCTGACCTCTACCGTGTCAAGGTAGCGCTCTAACCAACTGAGCTAATCGCCCATCGTGAAGGGCAGTAAATATACGATTCCTGTTCAAAAAAGCAAATCACTTCACGATAGTTTGCCTGTTCAGGCTATTTTTTTCTTTTTGCCGTCTGCAGAGAGATATTCAGGCGCTCCTTTGTTTTCAATGGTGTCCACGGTAATGATACATTTGTGAACGCCTTTGAGCGAGGGCAACTCGAACATGATGTCTATCATGACGTTTTCAAGCACTGAGCGCAAGGCTCTGGCGCCGGTTCCCCTGTCGATGGCTATGTCGACAACCTTGTCGAGCGCCTCTTCGGTGAATTCGAGCTCGACGCCGTCCATTTCGAAGAGTTTTTTGTACTGCTTGACCAGCGCGTTTTTGGGTTCGACAAGAATGTTTCGCAGTGCTATTTCGTCAAGCGGGTCGAGCGTAGAAATAACCGGCAGTCTGCCGATAAACTCGGGGATAAGGCCGTACTCGTGCAAGTCGTCCTGGGTGACGAAGCGAAGAATTTCAGGATCGTAGCCGGTCTGTTTGTTTTTCACCCTGGAACCGAATCCCATGGAGGATTTTGAGACCCTTTTGGCGATAAGTTTATCGAGTCCTTCGAATGCTCCGCCACAGATGAAGAGGATGTTCTTTGTGTTGATGTTGATGAGCTGCTGCTCAGGATGCTTGCGGCCCCCTTTGGGCGGAACGCCTACAACCGATCCTTCGAGAATCTTGAGCAGAGCCTGCTGCACGCCTTCGCCGGAAACATCTCGGGTAATGGATACGTTGGCTGATTTACGGGCTATCTTGTCGATTTCATCAACATAGATAATGCCGCGTTCGGCACGTTCGAGATCGAAATCCGAAGCGTGGAGGAGACGGGCAAGAATGGTTTCAACGTCGTCTCCTACGTAACCGGCTTCGGTGAGCGAGGTTGCATCAGCGATAGTGAAGGGAACTTCAAGCAGGTTGGCCAGGGTCTGTGCGAGAAGCGTCTTGCCGGTTCCAGTCGGTCCTATGAGCAGAATGTTGCTTTTTTCTATGACAACTTCATCGGATTCATGTGACCATTCCTGCGAGTCGATTCTCTTGTAGTGGTTGTAAACCGCTACGGAAAGGGACTTTTTGGCTATGTCCTGACCAACGACATACTGGTCGAGCGAGGCCATGATGGCTTTCGGACTGGCGATCCTTGGCTGAAAGGGTTTTTCAGGCTGACGATCGGCCGGTTTTATGGCGCTGATCTCCTTGCGAAGAATTTCATAGGAGGTTTTGATGCATCGATCGCAGATAAATGCTCCGGGACCGGCTACCATGCTGTTGACTTCAGCGGAACTACGTCCACAGAACGAACAGAATACCGGTTCGTTGCCGTTTCCGGTGCTTTTTCTTCCTCTGTCGGTGTCTTTAATTCTGGTCATTGAATAAATAATGCCTTTTCTGATTACGGTTCTCTTGTCGGTTACAATCCCATTTTGGCCAGACTGTCGAGCAGATGCTGAATAGCCATGCTGAGTTTGGGATGATCAGCTTCGAAGTGGTTTATGGCTTCACCGAGACGCTCGGATATGGGTTCCTGTTCTTCGGATGCAGTGGCGCCTTTTTCGCTGAGAAGGTGCTGAATATCTTCCCGCAGAGCGGAGAGTACCGATACGGTGGTTTCATCTACGGAATCTACCTGCTCAAGCTCCTTGTGGAGATTATTGAGCATTTCGTTCAGTTGCTGTTTTTCCATTTTTCGCGGGCCTTGTTTGAGCATCAAAAAAAATTCTTACAGGTATAACAACCCTCGATGATGAATCGTTTAGGGCAGAAAGGTTGCACCCATCAGATACCGGTCACATTCACGGGCTGCCGCACGGCCTTCGTTGATTGCCCAGACGACAAGGCTCTGTCCGCGCCGGGCGTCGCCGGCTGCAAAAATGCCCTGTTTGTTCGTTTTGCATGTTTTTTCGTCTGCTTTGATGTTGCCACGCGCATCCTGGATGACCTGAAGCTGCTGGAGCAGGTTTTCCTCCGGTCCGACAAAACCCATAGCAAGCAGAACAAGCTGAGCCGGTAAAATCTCTTCGGTTCCGGAAACCGGACGGGGTACGAAACGGCCTTCATCCATGACCCATTCGACCTGTGAAACCTCGACGGAGGCGAGTGCCCCGGTACCCGAATCGAGAAATTTCTTGGTCATCATGCAGTAACGACGGGGATCACGTCCCTGAACTGCTTCAGCCTCTTCCTGACCGTAATCCACCTTGAAGGTTTTGGGCCATTCCGGCCACGGGTTGTCGAGCTGTCGCTCAAGAGAGGGTTTAGGCATGATCTCAAGCTGGATAACGCTTGTGCATCCCTGACGAAGCGAGGTGGCTACGCAGTCCGTGCCGGTATCGCCGCCACCGATAACGATGACCTCTTTTCCGGTCGCCGAGAGCACTGGTTCAGTGCCGTCAAGAAGAGCTTTCGTACTGGAACGGAGAAAATCCATGGCAAAGTGTACCCCGGAGTGATTGCGCCCTTCTACGGTAAGATCCCGCGGCTTCGTGGCTCCGGTACAGAGCACAACGGCGTCGAACTCTTCGAGCAGTTTTTCGGCAGGATAATCGGTACCGACCTCGGTGGAGGTCATGAAGGTTATCCCTTCGGCTTTCATGATATCGATTCGGCGTTCAATAACCGTTTTCTTATCGAGTTTCATGTTGGGAATGCCATACATCATGAGTCCCCCGGCACGATCGTCACGCTCGAACACGGTAACGCCGTGACCGGCCTTGTTGAGCTGGTCGGCGCAGGCAAGTCCTGCTGGGCCGGAACCGATTACGGCTACCCGTTTTCCGGTACGGCAGGCTATCGCTTTGGGTGTAACCCAGCCTTCGGCGAAGGCGTGCTCGATTATCGAGCACTCAATATTTTTGATGGTGACCGCCGGCTCGATAATGCCAAGCACGCACGATCCCTCGCATGGCGCGGGACAGACTCTTCCGGTAAACTCCGGAAAGTTGTTTGTTTTCATGAGCCTGTCGTATGCCTCGCGCCAGAACCCTTTGTAGATGTAGTCGTTCCACTCGGGAATCAGGTTATGAATCGGACATCCGCTGGCCATACCGCTGAGAAGGATGCCGGTATGGCAGTATGGGGTTCCGCAATCCATACAGCGGGCGCCCTGCTTCTGCAGATCTCCCTCAGGCATCTCCTCGTGGAACTCCTTCCAGTCCTTTATCCTCTCCAGAGGATCCCTGTCGGATGGAAGGGCTCTCCGGAACTCCATAAATCCTTTTACTTTTCCCATAACTCTCTTTTAATGCTTTTCCGAAGCAGTGCCGCCGCATGCCCGGGGTTAGTTTCCTGATACGCGTGAAGGATCGTGAATATTCTTTTCAAATGCCGCCATAACGGCTTCGGCACCGGTCAATCCGGCATTTTCAACCTCTTTCATTGCTTCCATGGCCCGTTTGTAATCGTTTGGCAACACCTTGACGAACGTTGCCTTCGCTGTGTTCCATCCATCGAGAATACGCTCTCCGAGCGCACTGGCAGTCAACTCCACATGCTTTTCGATTGTAGCCTGCAATTCGGCAAGTTCCAGAGGATCGACGACCGGGTAGAGTCCGACCATGTCGTGGTTGCAGTTTTCAGCGAACGTTCCGTCCTGGTCGTGGATGTAGGCAACGCCCCCCGACATGCCAGCGGCAAAGTTCCGTCCGGTTTTTCCGAGAATGATTACCGTGCCTCCTGTCATGTATTCGCAACCGTGATCACCGATGGCTTCGACAACCGCCTTGAGACCGCTGTTGCGGACACAGAAGCGTTCACCGGCCATACCTCTTATATAAGCCTCGCCGGATGTCGCCCCGTAGAAACCGACATTACCGACAATGATATTCTCCTCCGGAACGAAGGTTGCCGTTCGCGGCGGATAGACCACGATTTTTCCGCCGGAAAGTCCCTTGCCAACATAGTCGTTCGCATCGCCTTCGAGTTCGAGGGTCATGCCTTTCGGAATGAAGGCTCCGAAGCTCTGACCGGCCGAACCGAAAAATTTGAGGTGAATGGTATCATCGGGCAAACCTTTCGCACCATATGCCTTGGTCACTTCGTAACCGGTAATGGTGCCGACCACCCTGTTGGTATTGCTGATGGCAAGCGTACTGCTGACCTTTTCACCCCTCTTGAGAGCCGGTTCACAAATGGTAAGCAGTTCCTTGAGATCAAGGCTGTCTTCAAGCCCGTGCTCCTGTTCAAGAGTGCAGTAACGCGGTTCGAATTCGCCCGCTTCGGCGTGGTAGAGAATTTTGGAAAGATCCACGCCCTGGGCTTTCCAGTGATCGATGGTTTTCTTCATTCCGAGCAGTTCGGTTCTGCCAACCAGTTCATTCAGGGTACGTACGCCAAGCTGCGACATGTATTCACGAACGCCTTCGGCAAGAAACCGCATGAAGTTTACCACATGTTCCGGCTTACCCTTGAAGTTTTTGCGAAGTTCGGGATTCTGGGTAGCAACACCGACCGCGCAGGAGTCGTCCTGGCAGCAGCGCATCATGATGCAGCCCATGACAACGAGAGTTGTTGTTGCAAAACCGAACTCCTCGGCTCCGAGCAAGGCTGCTATGACGATATCACGGGCTGTTTTCAGCTGGCCGTCGGCCTCCACGGTAATTCTGCTGCGCAGATTATTGAGCAGGAGGGTCTGATGCGCTTCGGCAAGACCAAGCTCCCAGGGCATTCCGGCATGCATGATGCTCGATATGGGAGATGCACCGGTACCACCGTCGTGACCGCTGATGAGCACGACATCGGCGTGCGCCTTTGCGACACCGGCCGCAATGGTACCTACTCCGACCGTGGAGACCAGCTTGACATTGATGCGAGCTTCGCGATTGGCATTCTTGAGGTCGTGAATGAGCTGCGCGAGATCCTCGATCGAGTAGATGTCGTGATGCGGAGGAGGAGAAATCAGACCTACTCCAGGCGTGGAGTGACGTACCTTTGCAACCCACGGGTATACCTTTGTGCCGGGAAGCTGACCGCCCTCTCCGGGTTTTGCGCCCTGGGCCATCTTGATCTGGATCTCCTTCGCGTTGGTGAGGTACTCGCTGGTAACGCCGAAACGCCCCGAGGCGACCTGCTTGATGGCCGACATCCGGGAATCGCCGTTTGCATCGGGGACAAAACGGGCAGGATCTTCGCCACCCTCGCCGGTATTGCTTTTTCCGCCGATACGGTTCATGGCGACAGCAAGGGTTTCGTGCGCTTCCTGGCTGATGGAACCGTAGGACATCGCACCGGTCTTAAACCGTTTCAGAATATTGTCAACCGGCTCCACCTCTTCAAGAGGAACAGGGTTGGCGGATAATTTGATGTCCATGAGCCCTCTGATCGTGCAGAGATTTTCACTCTGGTCGTCGATAAGGGTTTCATATTTTTTGAACAGCCTGTAATCAGCGGTTCTGCAGGAGTGCTGCAGAAGATGGATCGCTTCGGGGCTGAACAGATGGTACTCTCCGCTGTGACGCCATTTGCGCTCTCCCCCGGCTTCAAGACCGCGGTCAACTTTGTTGCCCGATGGCGGAAAGACCAATTCGTGCCGTTTGCGTACCTCTTCGGCAACCATATCGAGCCCGATGCCTTCGATTCTGGTCGGCGTACGGGTGAAATATGCGTCAACAAGCTGGCTGTTGAGACCGACCGCTTCGAAAATCTGTGAACCACGATAACTCTGGATGGTGGAAATACCCATCTTGGCCATGGTTTTTACGATACCTTTTACCGCGGCCTTTATGTAGTTTTTAGCGGCGGTTTTTTCGTCGAGCTTGATCTGACCGGAACCGATGAGCGAACGGATAGTCTCAAAAGCCATGTAGGGGTTGACTGCACCCGCACCGTAACCGATAAGCATGGCGAAATGATGAACCGCTCTTGGTTCGGCAGATTCGAGCACAAGACCGACCTTCGTACGCAGCCCTGCATTGATGAGAAAGTTATGCAGTCCGGACACAGCGAGCAGGGCGGGTAACGGCGCCCGATCGTTTTCGATCTCACCCTTGTCTGAAATAATGATAATGTTGACTCCCGTCGCAATAGCCTGCTCCGATTGACGGTAAAGATCCTGCATGGCGCGCTCGATTCCCTTGCCTCCCTTTGCGACGTCATAGAATATGGGCAGGGTTACGGCTCTGAATCCGGGTTTGTCGATACCGCGTATTTTCTCCAGATCCGCGTTGGAAAGTACCGGATAGGGCAGACGCAGCCTGCGGCAGTTCAGCTCTTCGGAATCGAGCAGATTCCCCTCGGTTCCGAGCATGACGGTTGTCGAGGTGATGATCTCCTCTCTGAGAGAATCGATCGGCGGATTGGTAACCTGCGCGAAAAGCTGTTTGAAATAGTCGTAGAGCAGCTTCGGCTTATTGGAAAGCACGGCAAGGGGGGTATCGTTACCCATCGAGCCGACAAGCTCCACTCCGTTGCGGGACATGGGCATGATCTGAAGCGAGATATCCTCCTGGGTGTAGCCGAAAACCTTCTGACGGGCGGTAAGACTGTACTTGTCTTCGTCCGGGTTTTTCATGAGCGGATGATCGGGAAGGGTTTCCAGATCGATCATGTTCCGCGATATCCATTCTCCGTAAGGTTCCGCCGAAGCGACCGTGCGCTTGATCTCTTCATCGGAAATGATGCGTCCTTCGGCCGTATCGACAAGGAACATGCGACCGGGCTGCAGACGGTCTTTTCTGAGTATGCGATCGGGCTCGATGTCCAGAACACCAACTTCTGAAGCCATGATGACCAGGTCGTCCTTGGTGATGTAGTAGCGCGACGGGCGTAGTCCGTTGCGGTCAAGCACTGCGCCGATTTGAGTGCCGTCGGTAAAGGCAACCGATGCGGGACCGTCCCAGGGCTCCATCAGACAGCTGTGATATTCGTAAAAAGACTTTTTCCCGGCTTCCATGCTCCTGTTGCCCGCCCAGGGTTCGGGAATGATCATCATTGCGGCATGCGCAAGCGATCGGCCGGAGAGTACAAGAAACTCGAATACGTTGTCAAGAATACCGGAGTCGCTTCCATCTTCCAGAATAACCGGTTTGATATCTTCGATGGCGTCGCCGAACACCCTGGAGAGAATGTTCTTCTCCCTGGCCTTCATCCAGTTGACGTTGCCCCTGAGCGTATTGATCTCGCCGTTATGGCTGAGAAAACGGTATGGATGAGCCCGATCCCAGCTCGGGAAGGTATTGGTGCTGAAACGCGAATGCACCATGGCGATGGCGCTTTCCATATCCTGATCGTGCAGCTCGGGATAATAGGCCCCTACCTGCTCGGGAAGCAGCATGCCCTTATAGACAATGGTTTTGCAGGAGAGACTCGAAATATAGAAATAGCTGCTGCCGAGAACGCCTGCGGTGTATTTAACACGCTTGGTGATTCTGCGGCGAATGATATACAGCTTTCTTTCAAACTCGATTTCCGAAGCCACATTCTTTCCGCGTCCGACAAAAAGTTGTTTGACGACCGGCTCTTCCGATCTTGCTGTCTGACCAAGCGATTCGTTCTCGGTGGGCACCTTTCTGAACCCGAGAAACTTCTGTCCCTCCGCCTGGATCATCTGACGGCAGATATCCTCGATAGCCCTGCGCTGCGAAATGTCCGGCGGCAGAAAAACCATGCCGACGCCGTAGTGTTTCTCTGGCGGCAGTTCAATATTGCGTTCCGCACAGACCCTGCGAAGGAACTTGTCGGGAACCTGCAGAAGAATACCCGCACCGTCACCGGTGTTCTTTTCGCATCCGCAGGCGCCGCGATGCTTGAGATTTTCGTTGATCTGCAGACCCTGTTCGACAATTGCGTGAGACTTGATCCCTTTGATGTGAGCGACAAATCCCACTCCGCAGGCATCATGCTCGAACTGAGGATCGTATAGCCCCGAATGTAGCTTAGCATTCATATTTTCAGGCACAACTCATCTATAAAGTTTCAAAAAAAAGGCCATATATTGAATTAAAGTGCAGAATATAAGGTTTTTTTCAATAATAACGTTCCCCAAAAACCCCATGCGTCCGGCACCTGCACACTATGCTTTTGCCTGCCCGGCAACAGCCTGAACGGCCTGTTTTATCGCTTCCTGATCGCCCAGATAATAGCTTCTGAGCGGTTTCAGATCGTCGTCAAGCTCATAGACCAGAGGAATTCCTGTAGGGATGTTGAGACCGACAATATCCTCCTCGGAAATGTTGTCGAGGTATTTGACCAGCGCGCGAAGCGAATTGCCGTGAGCAACGATAAGCACTTTTCTGCCTTTACGGATTTCAGGCTCGATGGTGTCGCGCCAGATCGGCAGAAAACGCTCTACGGTGTCTTTAAGACACTCGGAAAGGGGAATTTCGGCGTCACTGAGTTCCGCATACCGACGATCGGTTCCGGGATAGCGCTCATCATCCTTTTCGAGTACCGGAGGCGGTGTGTCGTAACTTCTTCTCCAGACAAGCACCTGCTCTTCACCGTATTTACGGGATGTTTCGGATTTGTTCAATCCCTGCAGCGCACCGTAATGACGCTCATTGAGCCTCCAGCTTTTCACGACCGGTATCCACATGAGATCCAGAACGTCAAGGGCGTTCCAGAGGGTCCTTATGGCTCTTTTCAGAACCGAGGTGTAGGCTATGTCAAAGGTCAGGCCAGCCTCTTTTATTGCCCGGCCTGCGTTTGAAGCCTCGATTCTGCCGTTGTCCGTAAGATCGATGTCATGCCAGCCGGTAAAACGGTTTTCCAGATTCCACTGGCTTTCGCCATGGCGCAATAAAACAAGTTTTATCATAACGATTCCCCTTTGATCAGGATAGTTGCATTGATGGGCGATATTTTCCCCCGTACCGTAGTATTCAGGCTTGTCAATTTACTATTCTCTCTTCCCTTTCTCAAACAGCATGAAAGAGTCCTTCATAAAAATTGTCCTGTATCGCATACGTCCTGCAGGACGATCAGGAAATCCGTACGTCGAAAACAGGGGTTTCATAGCTCTGAAGCAGCCTGAGCGGCTACCGGGAGCATGTGAAGAAAATCCTTTGCCGACAGGCTTTCGGAGACAAATCGATACTCTTTCGAAACACTAAATACCTGATGTTGAGCGTCGAAGGGCTTTTTGTACGTTTTGAGTGTAGATTTATAGAATGAAATATTCTATCTTAAATAATTTTTGGCGTCGGGCGGGCCGTTATCTTCTGCGGCAGGCCAGCTGTCCCGGAAAAACCTCTCGGGATGGTTAATGCTTTTACATTGGAATACACAGACAATGATCGTAGACAATTTCAGGTTACAATTAGGCGGAAAAAAGTTTATACCGATCGTTATCGGCGGTATGGGAGTAAACATATCGACAACTGAACTTGCCCTTGCGGCAGAAAAACTCGGTGGTGTCGGCCATATCTCGGATGCCGAGGTTTGTTACGTATGCGACCAGACTTTCAATACCTCGTACGTTTCGCGGAAAAGAAAACGGTATGCCGCCTATACCAATAATCCCGACAAGTCTGCGGTACTTTTCGATCTTGAAGAGGTTGCCGAAGCCCAGAAAAGATACATCGAGCACACCGTTTCACAGAAAACCGGAAAAGGTGCGATTTTTCTGAACTGCATGGAAAAACTGACCATGAACAATGCGTCAGAAACCCTGAAGGTAAGACTTTCCGCCGCTCTGGATGCAGGCATCGACGGCCTGACACTTGCCGCAGGCCTCAATCTGCGCACCCTCGACCTTATTCAGGATCATCCCCGGTTCCGCGACGCACAGATAGGCATCATCATTTCGTCGGTCAGGGCACTGGCCATTTTTCTGAAACGGGCCGTCCGTCTCAACCGGCTTCCGGATTATATTATCGTCGAAGGGCCTCTGGCTGGCGGACATCTGGGATTCGGTCCGCTCGACTGGCATACCTTCGATCTGAAAACCATCGTAACGGAAGTGCTCGACTTCCTGAAAAAAGAAAACCTTGCCATTCCGGTAATTCCTGCGGGAGGAATCTTTACCGGTACGGATGCGGCTGATTACCTCACCATGGGAGCTTCCGCGGTACAGGTTGCCACCCGTTTTGCCATTTCGAGGGAGGCCGGCCTGCCTTCTCCGGTAAAACAGGAGTATATCAATGCCGAAGAGAAAGACATCGTGGTGAACATGGCATCGACGACCGGCTACCCGATGCGCATGCTGGTAAACTCGCCGACACTGTCCTACAACATTAAACCGAACTGCGAAGGGCTCGGCTATCTCCTGGAAAACGGCGGAAAATGCACCTATATCGACGCTTACTACAAAGCGCTCGAAACGAAAAAACCCGGCGAGAAGCTCACTCCTGTCGAAAAAACATGTCTCTGTACCGGCATGGCCCGCTACGACTGCTGGACATGCGGCCACATGACCTACCGCCTCAAGGATACCACAATCAGACTTGCCGATGGTTCATGGCTGCTCCCTTCGGCCGAACATATTTTTCTTGACTACCAGTTCAGTAAAGATCATCAGATCAGATTGCCGGAACCCGGGAAAAGCGTATAAGCGATTTTTTCTTTACATTACCTGAAGGAAGCTCCTGACAATCAGAAGTCTCAATAACAGACAATCAGGCTTCGGGTATGAAAAAAAAAGCCGTACTATTTTTCACTGCGGCGTTGTCCGCCGCCGTGCTGCTTGCCGCAGTTATCACCGTCAACCAGCTTGCCGCCTTCAGCGCACTGCTTGCGGGTTTGCATCCATATGCAGGGTATGCGTTTCTCTCGATCGCGTCGATACTTATTTTGTCGGCCCTGATAACGGGTATCGTTTTTTTTTCTTCTCCTTCCAGACCGGAACTGCCTCTGAATGAAACCGCAAAACAGTTTTCAGCATATCTGGCATATTTGGCAAAAACCGTTCCCGCACACTCCATGCACCCTGAACCGCTCCGCAGGGAGAAGGATCTGCGATGGCTGCGAGCCAATCTGAAACTGCTTGAGGTTGATGCGCTGAACGCTACGAAACAGATAGCGACAAAGAATTTTTTTGTCGGAGCTTTTGCGCAAAATACCTCGTACGGCACAACGACTTCCCTCATGAACATTCTGAAAGTGGTCTGGAACACATACAGAATCCATCACAGAAGCCTGCATGCCATGGAGTTCGTCTCCCTGGTGCGGTCGGTTTATGCCTGTCTGCCGCTGTCCGACTTCAAAAAAGAGGATATACCGGCACATATCAAACCGATCATACAGTCTTCGTTCAGCAATACGCTTTCGTCGCTTCTGCCGGGAGGCAACCTGCTGACGCCGTTTTTCATGAACCTGTTCATGGCCGGCGCAACCAATACCTATCTGACCTGTCTGGCCGGCATCATAACCATCAGGCAGAGCCAGATGATTTCGGAGGAGGACCGGAGGGATATCATTCAGCAGAGCATGTTCGAAGCATCGTTCATGCTCAAGGAGATCGTCAGGGAGTGCAACCCTGTGCTTTCGGTCACCATCAGCAACGCCGTAAAGAAAGCAGGCATCGAAAGCCTCGATACCGTTCAGCCCCCGAATGTGGGCAACAATATCGCCCAGGACATCGTCTCCCACCTGGCAAGCTCCCTGAAGCATATCATCCGCGAGAACATCTCGGTCGAGAAAAATTCGGAGCAGTAGGAAGAATGTGGACAGTGGGCGGAGTGAGTGCGTTTCAGGGGACGCTCCTTATTATTTGTTACATTTTTATTAGCGGAAGTAGCCGGTAGTCGGAGATGAGGAGTATCGTTTCGCTTCGCGAACGGGAGTATGCTCGCTGTCGCTTTGCGGAGTATAGCTCGCTTTGCTTCGCTGGAGTATCGCTTCGCGGTAGAAGAGAGGTTTCAGTGCGTTTCAGGGGACGCTCCTTATTATTGTTACATTTTTGGGAAGAAAGATCGTTGAAGAATGTGGGCTGGAAGAATGTGGGCGGTTGGCGAGAAAAGATGTCAGGCTCGCAAGCTATCCCGCCAACCAGCACTCAGAACTGATTGCCTGCCTGCCCGGCATTTTCCGCGTTCTGCAATAACACAAAGGTTTTTCTGCCCCACCAGAGCCATATTTTCAGGGTATCGAGGTCGGTGCCGTTGATTTCGGATATCTCGTGCTGCGTCATGCCGAACATGTCGGCAAGAAGCACTGCAAGCTTGATGTCGTCGTAATACCGGCCGGTGGAATCGTCCTGCAGGTCGTGCGTTCTGCTACACCCCGTCTCCATAAAGCAGGAAAAAAGGTCGATGCTGAAATTGCTGAAATAGTATGCCCTGAACCGCTTGAGCAGTTCGTTCAGGGTGGTGTCGGCAACGACGTCACGATAGGTCCAGACCACAAGCTCTCTGGCCAGTATTTTTGAACCGGTCATCCACAGAGCAGTACGGTATAGCGTCTCCTGCAAGTCGAATACCGTTCTGCATGGCTCGCCCATATAACCTCCTTAGTTTGTGTGGTTATAATCGACAGATACAGAAATAAAAGGAATAGGATGAGTAATTTTGAGCGTATTCAGAAATAAAATATCGCGCAATTAGCATCATATTCGAAAAGTAAAAAACTTACTTCGTAATTCAAAGAATTACCGACGGCGCAACTCCGAAAAAAAATCGCGAAGCAGTTCGGAACATTTGTTTTCCATGATGCCGCCGATCACTTCCGGCTGGTGGTTGAGTTCCCTGCATCCTGTTATGTTCAGCACCGTACCCGAAGCGCCCATTTTCGGATCATAGGCTCCGAAAATGACTCGTCCGACCTTTGCGTTGACGATTGCCCCTGCACACATGGGGCAGGGCTCCATGGTTACGGCCAGCGTGCATCCGTCGAGGTATTTGCTGCCGAGCGTGGCCATGGCCGAGGTGAGCGCGATCATCTCGGCGTGCGCAGTGGCGTCCGACAACGCTTCAACCTGATTGTGTCCTTTGCCGGCAATATTGCCGTTACTGTCGAAAACGACCGCCCCTACGGGGACTTCTTTTTTTTCGTAGGCTTTCAACGCTTCCCGGAAGGCCTGTTCCATATAAAAGTTCAGATTGTGCATACATAAGAGCTTGAAACTTTAGTAAAAGGGTAAAATTTGCTATAATGAGGTTTACTTATCCCCATTTTCTTTGGCTTATGCAGCCGATGCCGTATTAACCATACAACAGTTACCTGTAGTAATATGAACATTCATGAATATCAAGGCAAAGATATCCTGAAAAAATTCGGGGTCAGCGTGCCGAGAGGTATTGTGGCTTTTTCGCCTGATGAGGCAAAGCAGGCCGCCCAGCAGCTTTTTGAGGAACAGAGCAGCCCGGTTGTCGTTGTCAAGGCACAAATTCATGCCGGAGGGCGGGGAAAGGCCGGGGGCGTTAAACTTGCGAAGTCTCCCGACGAAGCTCTTGAAATTGCACACCAGATGCTCGGAGCAACCCTTGTGACGCATCAGACAGGTCCGGAGGGAAAACAGGTAAGCCGACTGCTGGTGGAAGAGGGCATGAACATCGACCGTGAATTCTATGTGGGCATCACCCTTGACCGTTCTACATCGAGAAATGTGCTGATGGTTTCAACCGAAGGCGGCATGGAGATCGAAAAGGTCGCCGAAGAGACTCCGGATAAGCTCTTGAAAATCCAGGTTGATCCTCTCTATGGCCTGCAGGGGTTCCAGGCACGCGAAGCAGCATTTTTCCTTGGCCTCGAAGGCGAACAGTTCAGAAACGCAGTATCGTTTATCATTGCGCTTTACAACGCCTATATGACCATCGACGCTTCTCTTGCTGAAATCAATCCGCTTGTGGTTACCAAAGAAGGACGGGTGCTGGCTCTCGATGCTAAAATCAATTTCGACGGAAACGCGCTTTTCCGTCACAAGGATTTTCTCGAGCTGCGCGACACCAACGAAGAGGATCCGTTCGAAGTGGAAGCTTCGAAATCAAACCTTAACTACGTCCGCCTTGACGGAAACGTCGGGTGCATGGTCAACGGCGCAGGCCTTGCCATGGCAACCATGGACATGATTCAGCTCGCAGGCGGAAGACCCGCAAACTTCCTCGACGTAGGTGGTGGAGCGAGTCCGGAAACCGTTGAGGAAGGCTTTAAAATTATTTTGAGCGACAAGAATGTCAAAGCGATTCTCGTCAATATCTTTGGTGGAATCGTCCGTTGCGACCGCGTTGCCGGCGGCATTATCCAGGCCGCTCAGAAAATCGGACTCAACCTTCCGGTGATTGTTCGCCTTGAGGGTACCAATGCGGAGATCGCCCAGAAAATGCTCGATGAATCCGGGCTGAACCTGATTGCTGCAAACGGCCTGCACGATGCAGCCGCAAAAGTCAACCAGGCGCTTGCAGTCGGCTGACCGACTCGCACATCCATAAAACAGAAAACCCTGCATGAACGGGTCATGCAGGGTTTTCTGTTTTATGGAAAACTTCCGGGTAATTCCAATTCTGTTTCAATAACGCGTTTATAATCCAGGGCGGGAAGATTGTGGGCCGGGGGCAGTTGATGGTGAGCTGGCTGGCTTGATGGCGGGAGATGAGAAGTATCGTTCGCTCTGCGAACGGGAGTATCTCTCGCTGACGCATTGAGGGAGTATCATTCGCTACGCGAATGGGAGTATCGCTTCGCGGGATAAGAATTTCTCTTTCTTCAACTCCTCACTCCCGGGCGGCGAGCCGCCCGATATTCCCGCAATGCGAAGCGCGCGATACTCCTGCGGCAAAGCCGCAATACTCCCGCGAAGCGATACTCCTTTCCACACGGTATTCTTCCATAAAAAAAAACAGCGAAGAGCCCTACTCACGCTCTTCGCTGTACCAATCAGTAATCAGACAGATTTTAATCTTCCATCTCGTCTCCTGTTATCAGTTCATCGTCATAACATACATAACTCGTCGTATCATGAAAACCTGACTGACTACCGACAGCATCCAACACAACACATAACCCAAGGGTGAAAACACAAAACCACTTTTTCATGCTCTCATCAGATAGGACGGCATCCTTCAGGATTCCTTGCACAAAAAATTTATTTTTTTTTAAAAAAAATCGTACCCCATGCTATTCGTAGCGCAAGGCTTCAACCGGATTGAGTTCCGACGCTTTTCTGGCCGGCCAGAGACCGAAAAAAAGGCCGGTGATGACAGAAAATACCGTAGCGAGCACGATAGAGAATATCGAGGTTTTCACCGCCCATCCGGCAAATAACGAGAGCAACAGCGATACTCCGATACCGGTCATGATTCCTATAACTCCTCCGCTGATGGTCAAACCGACGGACTCCACGAGAAACTGCAGCATGATATCGTTTTTTCTTGCGCCGATGGCTTTTCTGAGACCGATTTCGCGGGTACGCTCGGTTACCGAAACGAGCATGATGTTCATGATGCCGATGCCTCCGACCAGAAGGGATATTGCCGCAATCGAACCGAGCAGCATGCTCATGGTCTCAGTAGTGCTGGTGAGCATTTTCTGAATTTCGGTCATGTCGCGGATGTTGAAGGTGTCGTCGTCGGCATGCAACCGGTGACGTTTGCGGATCAACTCGCTGATTGTGTTTTTTGTCCGCTCGATGTCTGAGGCCTGCCTTGCTTCAACAAAGATGCCGCTGAGGTAATCCTTGCCGAGTACCCGGTACATGGCGGTCGTGAGGGGAATGATCACGGTATCATCCTCGTCCCTGGGACCGGAAAACCCTTTTACCGGAGCGATGCCGATAACCTTGAAATTAATTCTGTTGATTTTGATTGTCCGTCCGATCGGATTGCCGGTTCCGAAAAGCTCCTTGGCGACCGTTACGCCTATAATGGCGACCTTTTCGCGCTTCTGCAGCTCCTCACGGCTGAACCACCGCCCGATTGTCGGTATGGCTGAACGCATGACGCCGTAATCATAGCCCGCCCCTTCAAGGTTGGTGCTCCAGTTTTTGTTTTCATAAACAGCCTGGCCGCTTCCGCTTACCACTCCTGTAGCATTTTTTACCAGTGAACCGAGAGATGCGATAGCCTCGACGTCTTTGACGGTAAAACGGGTAACCGCTCCTGCACCGACTGCAGCACCCCTGATTTTCGCCGACCCTCCCCTGATGGAGAGCAGGTTCGAACCCATGGATTTGAGCTGTTGCTGCATGGCGGCTTTGGCTCCTTCGCCGAGCGCCATCATGGCGATCACCGAGGCTACACCGACAAGAATTCCGAGAACCGAAAGAAGCGAGCGCACCTTGTTGGAAAGAATCGACTGAAACGCCTGAGCCATGAACCCGGTGAAACGCCCGGACTGCAGCAGGGTCCGCCTGCCCCCTGCATGCAGGTCGAAGCGGGGATTTTCGGCAGGAACGGAGCTGCGTTCAGGACCTTCTCTGCGTTCGTCGGCAACAATAGCCCCATCTCGCATGGTAATCACTCTTTGGGCATAAGCCGCGATGTCGATCTCGTGAGTAACCATGATGATGGTTTTCCCCTGCTCATGAAGCCCTTTGAGTATTTTCATGATCTCGTACGAATTTGTCGTATCGAGGTTTCCTGTCGGCTCATCGGCAAAAATGATCAGCGGATCACGAACAAGAGCCCTGGCTATGGCGACCCGCTGCTGTTCTCCTCCGGAAAGCTGGTTCGGCGTGTGATCGATCCTTTTTTCAAGCCCCACAAGAGCAAGGCGCCTGGCCGCCTCCTGACGGAAATCTCCTTTGAGGCCGCTGTATATGTGCGGCAGCCGGACATTGTCCACGATGGTCATCCGCCGGAGCAGATGGAACTGCTGAAAGACAAAGCCGGCGACATTATTGCGCAAGCCTGCCTGTTCGTCTTCGGAGAGCGTATTGACGTTATTGCCGAGAATCCTGTATTCTCCCTTGTCGGGGTTGTCGAGCAGACCGAGAATATGAAGCAGCGACGATTTTCCCGAACCCGAAGCCCCCATTATCGCAATGAATTCTCCCTGCTCAACCTTAAGCGACACGCCTCTCAGGGCATGTACCGTGCTTTCGCCGATGCGGTATGTCCGGTGGACATCAAGAAGTTCAAGTATGGGTCTCATGGTTTTCTTCTGTTCCGCTGAGGCATAAAGGGGTTTGAACCTCCGTTGTTTTCCGGAAGGGCAAACGATGTATCCTGAACCAGCACGACATCGTTCACCCTGAGGCCGTGAAGTATCTCGATATTGGTGTCATCCTGCATGCCGGTTTCAACCGTTTTATAGATCACGCCGTCTTTAGCGGCGAGGCTTTTCTGCCGCACCACGGTTTTGCCTTTTCTGCTCTGAAGAGCGCTTGATGGCAGAAGCAGCGCATTGTTTTTTTCACTGACGATAATATCGATATTGGCGCTCATGCCTGAACGAAAAACATCAGGAATGGTTTCGGGAATCACATCGACATAGTAAATGTTCACGTTATTCTGTAAATGAGACTCGTAATAAATATGTTCGACTATACCTTTCACCTTGATTTCAGGGTAGGCGTCAAGCCCGATCACCGCGTTTTGTCCGATTTTTACGCGTCCGATATCGGTTTCGTCGACGTAAGCCTTGACGATAAGCCGGTCAGAGAGTACGAACAACGAGTCGCTGGTGGTTACCGTCTGGCCGGGCTCGATGCTTCGTACAATGACCTGTCCATTGATCGGAGCGATGACGGAGGTTTCGCGATAAACGTTTTTCCAGTAGGAAAGCTCTTTGTCTCCCTGCAGTTTTGCCGCGTCAAGAAGCGCAGCACGCTCGGTCGAACTGAGCAGGGCAAGTACCTGCCCTTTGCGAACAAGCTGCCCTTCGTCAACATGAATCTCCTCGATCCTTCCTGAGATGGAGGACTGTATTTTAAGGCGATTGCGCGGTTCGACAACTCCCGTCGTCGAGACTCCGGATCTGATATAGCCTTTTTCGACACGGATTTCCGTAAAATCCCGTTTTTCCGGCCCTCCGCCACGAAAGAGAAAAAATACGACAACGCCTGTAACGAGAAGTACCGCCGCTCCTCCGAAAACCATCTTACTTCTGCTGATCATCGAGCCCTCCACCTTTTGCCTTAACCCATTGAGCCTCGGCAATCAAGAGATCTGCTCCGGCATTGAGAAATTCCTTTTTTGCACTCACAAGATTGTCTTCGATAATGACCCAGTCGTCGAAGGAGATAAGACCGTTCGAATACTGGGCATTGGCAATTGTTGCCCGCTCAACGGCCGCATCGAGAAATTTTTTCCGCACAGCGACATACTGACGGGCATCCAGATAATTCTTCCAGCTCTCTTCAAGCATATCGAACACCTGAAGATAGCCGCTTTTCTCTTCGGCATTCTGCTGGCTGACAACCGCCATGGCCCGCGCAACTTTGGCTCGACCAGTGCCGCCGCCGTATATCGGCAGCGAGAACTCGACTCCGGCATTCCAGTCGACTTCGTCGGGAGGCAGGCTGTCAAAAGAACTTCTGCCGATAGATGAGGTCAGGTAAAGTTCGGGAGAGAACGCCCCTTTTGCCGCTTCGAGATCGTAACGGGCGGATTGTCGCCTGGCTTCGAGCTGCTGTACCAGCGGACTCTCCCTGGCAAGGAGAGCAAGATTGGGCTTTATAGTGGAGAGATCTTCAGCGGCGAACGAACCCTTTACCCTGATAGGGCTGCGCAGATCGCGCCCGAGAGCCGAAGCGAGTATGGACTGGGCAAGTACAAGCCCCCTTTCGGCCCGTGAAACTTCAAACTCCGACTCGCCAAGATCCGCCTCGGCCTTGCGAAGCGAACCAATATGCTCCCTTCCGGCCTGATAACGAAGGCCGATAAGCCGGAAGTTCTTTCTTCTGCGTTCTGCGATCTCCCGTGAAAGGCCAACCAGTTCCTCGGCTTTAAGCAGATCAGTAAATGCAGAACGGAGAACGAAACGTACATCGGCGGAAACCGCGCTGTAATTGTGGCCGGCCGCCTTTTCAGCTTCTTTGTAAGCGGCGATCTGTCTGGATGTTTTCCTGCCGTCATACAGCAGTTGCTTTGCGCTCAACGACCAGGAAAATGCCGAGGAGAAGCCGATGTTATGTTCGGTAGTGCCGCTCTGCGCAGCATTCAAACCGGCGCTGAGCTGAGGAAGCAGCTGACCTCCGGTGATGCGGCTGTCGGCTTCGGCCTGCTGCATTGCGGCCAGAGCCGAATAGAGATCGGGATGGGCTTTTCTGGCTTCGGCTACGCACTGCGGCCAGGTCAGCACCTCGACCGCCTGGAGCGACCTCGGAACAGTAAAAAAAAGCAGTGTCAACAGCGAAAATATGCCGACCCTGACAGCGAAAAAAATTCTGTGCATAACAATTCGTATTTCGTCGATCGGTTGTCTCCGGAGGCTTTTCATCTTATGACGGCAACTCATGAAAATTCTTGCACTCACGCCTGCCTGCCTGCCCCTTGAAAAACAATATTGCCCGCCGGTTGGAGCACCACCCCGACGCGGCCTCACATTGGCGACTTTGCTGCCTCACGGCCGAAACCTTGTGCCTAAGTCCCGCAGGGTGGCCTTACCGGTAAGCGCCGTAAATGAACATCATGAGATCGATAAACCAGACGATTTCAATGACAAGAACAAGCGCGTGATAACATCCAGGACGCTTCGGAGAGTAAACGGCAAGGCCTGCGCCGAAAAGCACCCATACAGAAACGCCTGCCAGCACGGCTGCGCTGATGAGCGGTTTCCGCTCTTCAGGAAGTGGCAACGGAGCCTGCAAGCCTATCGAAGGAAGAAGCGCCGCCAGCATATCGAGCAACACGGCAGCAGACATGACCAGACGGGAAGAGAGTTCCCCATCCGTTCTGAAAGAACGGGCGGAACCAGCTAAAAACAAGCTGTAAGCTACGATAACGAGCAGTTCCGACGGTCTTGTCATAAGTCCCCTTTTTCGGGTGGAAACGTGTCGTTACAGGAAATGGCGAAAAGATCGATACAGGTAACCACTTCCAACATATAATTCCATTTCCAATACAACTATGCTGTTATATTGTCAGCGACAATCCTGAAACTCCTTCCCATTAACCAGTACAAAAGGAGTATCGCTTCGCGGGAGTATCGGTCGGGTACGCCCGGGATTATCATTCGCTCCGCGAATGGGAGCATTGCGCGCCGCGCGGCATAAAATTATGTTTTTTTTCAACTCCAGCCTCTTCAAACCTGACCCGTAACACTCCGCACGTTCTTCCGATCTCCACTCAGTACTCAGCCCCTCCCATCTTCAACCGCGAAGCGATACTCCAGCAATGCGAAGCGAGCTATACTCCGCAATGCGACAGCGAGCATACTCCCGTTCGTCCCGCGAACGATACTCCTCATCTCCAGCTACCAGCTACCGACTACTGGCTACCGACTACCGACTTCCCGCCCACCGCTCACCGCCCACGGCCCACAATCATCCCCCCTCTTCTACCGCGAAGCAAAGCGAGCATACTCCCGTTCGCCCCGCGAAACGATACTCCTCATCTCCAGCTACCAGCTACCGGCTACCGGCTACTGAATACCGACTTCCGGCCTACCGCCCACGGCCCACAATCTTCCCCCCTCTTCTACCGCGAAGCGATACTCCAGCAATGCGAAGAGAGCTATACTCCGCGATGCGACAGCAAGCATACTACCGTTCGTCCCGCGAACGATACTCCTCATCTCCGACTACCGGCTACTGAATACCGACTTCCCGCCTACCGCTCACCGCCCACAATCCCCATCTTCCCATTCCCTCATCGCCTGGTTCCGGATTATAATTGTATTCTTGAAATAGAATCGGAATAACACATGCACATCAATAGCTTGCCGCGAGTATGCCCCCGGCCTGTCCTGACGGCTTTTTTCCTCCCCATGTTCGAAAAGCATGGCCGATGCATGAAATATCGTATCTTCACCATCATACCGACTATCATGACCATGTATCCATAACGATTGCAAAATAGACCTTTTCCTGTATGTTTGAAGCCCGAAATCTCTCCCTCAGCGTTGGCACCAAGGAACTGCTCGCCGATTCTTCATTCCGTATCGGCGACCGCGACCGCGTTTCACTGGTCGGCATGAACGGAACCGGCAAGTCAACCCTGCTGAAACTTATCAGCGGCACATCGTCCGAAAGCACGATCGTAACCGAGGGACAGTTTCTGAAATCGGCAGATACCAGCATCGGTTACCTGCCCCAGGAGATTTCCTTCGACGACGATCTGGAAAAAACCGCTCTGCAGTATGCCATGCATGCCAATATCCGTCTGTTCGAGCTTTCGGAAACCATTGCAAAACTTGAACACGAGCTTGCGCTGCCCGATCAGGATCATGCGGGCGAAGCCTACCACAAACTGATCGAACGGTTCACCGACGCCATGCACGATTTCGATCATCACGGCGGCTATACCATGCGCGCCCAGGCGGAAAAAATGCTTTCGGGCCTCGGATTCAGCGAAGCTGATTTTCACAAGAAAGTGAAGGCGTTTTCGGGAGGGTGGCAGATGCGCCTCCTCATTACCCGTCTTCTCCTTCAGAACCCTACCCTGCTCCTGCTCGACGAACCGACGAACCATCTCGACATCGATTCGCTTCGCTGGCTCGAGAACTATCTGCAGAACTATGAACACAGCTGCATTATCGTTTCGCACGACCGCTTCTTCCTCGACAAGCTGACAACGAGAACCCTTGAAATCGCCTTTCAGCGCATCGAGGAGTACAAGGGAAACTACTCGTATTACGAGAAGGAAAAAGCGGCACGCTACGAGCTTATGATGAGCCGATACGCAAATGACTTGAAGAAAGCCGCCGAACTCAAGGCGTTCGTCGATCGCTTCCGATACAAGGCCACCAAGGCACGACAGGCGCAGAGCCGTCTCCGCCAGCTTGAAAAACTCGAACAGGGGCTCCAGGCTCCGGAAGAGGATCTCTCGCAGATATCCTTCAGGTTTCCCAAAGCAAATCTTTCGGGCCGCGAGGTCATGCGACTCGAGGGTATCGGCAAAACCTACACTTTGCCTGACGGAACTCCAAAGCAGGTGCTCAGCAAGATCAATCTCGAGGTACTCCGAGGCGACCGTATCGCCATAGTCGGATCGAACGGTGCGGGAAAAACCACGTTCTGTAAAATCCTTGCGGGAGAAATCGATTTTGAAGGAAAGCTTTCGACCGGACACAATGTCAGCCTGAACTATTTCGCCCAGCATCAAACCGAAAATCTCGATACGGAAAAAACCGTTTACAAGGAGATGCTCGACGCCGCTCCGACGTCGGAAGCCCAGAAAAAAATACGGGACATCCTCGGCTGTTTTCTTTTCAGCGGTTCTGCAGTCGAAAAAAAAATCGGGGTGCTGTCGGGAGGTGAAAAATCACGAGTCGCCCTGGCCCGTATCCTTCTTCAGGCATCGAACCTGCTGATCATGGATGAACCGACCAACCACCTCGACATGCGCTCGAAAGAGATGCTGATCGATGCGCTTGAAAACTATGACGGGACCCTGCTGCTGGTCAGCCATGACCGATACTTCCTTGACAGTCTGGTCAACAAGGTCATTGAAATAAAGAACGGCGGATTGCAGCTCTACCATGGGACCTACGCCGAATATCTTGAAAAGGCCGAAAAAACCCTTGAGGAGGAGAGAGTGCTGGAAAGTGCCCGACAGAAGGCCGAAATCGCAGCAGCAAAAATCAGTAAAGTACCTCAGGCAAAACCCGCACCGGCCCCTAAAAAAAACCATCGAAAAATCGAGTCGATCGAAAAAAGCATTCAGGCTCTCGAACAGCGGAAGGAGAACCTGGAAGCCGTCATGGCTTCTGAAGAGTTTTATAAACAGTCACCGGAAACGACGAAAAAAACGCTTGACGAGTACCATACTCTCGGTACCGAACTCGACCGGCTATTTGCAGAGTGGGAAAAAGCAACTTCCTGAAAAAGAAGCATCACAGCCATTTTTTTATCACCCCGACAAGTGCCGCCGGGTCAATGGGTTTGGAGACATAATCGTTCATTCCCGACTGGAGACATATCTCCCGGTCGCCATGCATGGCATGCGCGGTAAGTGCAATAACCGGAATATCATGCCGCAGCACAGCCGAAGCCTGATCCCGTATTATCCTTGTAGCTTCCAAACCATCCATTTCAGGCATCTGAATGTCCATTATGACAAGGTCATAGACAAATTCATGAAGACGGGCAAGTGCCTCCTGACCATTGGATACGGGGTCTACGGCATAACCGAGCTTGCTGAGAATACCTATGACAACCAATTGATTGACGACACTGTCTTCTGCGAGAAGGATTCGAACCGGGCTGTCGTTTTTTCCGGAATCGACTGCATCAAACAACGTTTCACTGCCGACCGTAATCTTTTCCTGCAATAACTCCATATTGCAGGAATCTACGTCGCGGGAAATGAGAACTTCAGAAACGGTATTGTACAATTCAGACTGTCGTACCGGTTTAACCAGAAATGAGAAAAACCCCGACCGACAAAGCTCTTCATTATCAGGCCGGCGTCCTATCGAGTTCATCATAAGCAGTGCCGTATCCGCCAAAGCCGTTTCATCTTTTATTGAACGGCCGAGCATTAAGCCATCGATTTCAGGCATCTCCATATCGATAATGGCTATTCTGAAAGGATCGCCCTTTTCTGCAGCCTGACGAAGCCGCTCGATTGCCGTTGATGCGCAGGAAACTTCCGAGACCCTGACACCCCAGGAGGTCAGCAACATCCTCAGCATGTTGCGATTTTCAGCGTTATCATCGACAACAAGAAGACGGATACCGGAAATCGATTCAAGCGAATAAGTCCCGTTTTCAGAAGGGAAAACATTTTTTTTGAGGGAAAGCGTAAACCAGAACTCTGAACCGATACCGGGCTGGCTGTTAACGCCTATATCTCCTGACATGAGTTCAACAAGCTGGCGGCTGATGGCAAGTCCCAACCCGGTGCCCCCATATTTACGGGTCATTGAAGCGTCAACCTGGGTAAAACTTCTGAATAACCGGTCAAGCTTTTCCCGGGGAATTCCAATTCCGGTATCTTTAACTGAAAAACGAATGACGGCCTCATCATCCGTTTCACGAAGAAGCGATACATAAACGGTAACCTCACCTTTATGCGTAAACTTAATCGCATTACCAACAAGATTCGTCAGGATCTGTCGAACCCTGTCGGGATCGCCTCTGAAACGAACGGGAACATCCGGCAGAGCCGCACAAATAAATTCAAGACCTTTATCGCTGGCTTTTACCGCCATAATCGAAGCAAAATCATCGAGGAGCGAGCGCAAATCAAAAGAAATTTCTTCAAGTTCGAGTTTTCCGGCCTCTATTTTTGAAAAATCAAGAATATCGTTGATAACAGTCAACAGCGACTCTCCGCTTGCAAGCACTATTTGAGCGAAACCCCTCTGTTCTTCGGCAAGCGACGTGCTGAGCAGCAGACGGATCATACCGATAACGCCATTCATCGGGGTACGGATTTCATGACTCATATTTGCAAGAAACTCGCTTTTCGCCCGATTGGCGGCTTCAGCCGCAAGACGTGCGTCGAGCAGTGCTGTTTCGTGCCGATAGCGCAGCTCCGCATTCGTAAATAATTCCGTCAGAACACGCAAAAGAGAGATCTCTTCATCACCCCAGCTCTTCATCTCCCTTACCGCATCAAAGCCGGCGAAACCGAAACACTGCTCTCCATAAACGAGAGGAAGCGATATGAGAGACTGAATACCCTGAAGTTCAAGAATCGATTTCAGAGAACTATCCGGCAGTTCCTGAACATTCGGAATGTGAACGATCCTGCCCTTGAGATGAGTGGACACCCAGTCGGGAAGCGACGAATTCGGAATATTCTGAAGTTCGTCTTTTTCTGCACTGATTCCCTCACTGCACCATTCGTGCGTATTGCTCATCGTCTCTTTTTCAAAATCATAACGGAACAGATATGTTCTGTCGACTTTCAGAAACGCTCCAACCAGAGCAAGAGCCCGATTTATCGAGCTGTCAAGCTCTTCAAGCGGTTTATTGACGAATCCGATGGCAAGCTCCATGAGCACCAGCTGAAATGCCGACCTGTGCATGAGGTCTTCCTCGGCTTTTTTTCGGCTGGTAATATCACTGAAGGAACCTGCCATTCTGTATGGCATCCCCTGTTTATCCCGCAACGCTTCTCCTTTGCCAAGAATCCACATATAAGAACCGTTCCGGTGCAGAAACCTGAACTCGATACTGAATACCGGCAACTCTCCTTTGAGATATTGCCGAAGAAGACGCCTGTACGGCTCTTTATCATCCGGATGAAGGTGATCTTCGAATGCGTCATAGGTATCAGAAAAAACCGTCTCGTCGTTATATCCGATCATCTTTTTCCATTTCGGCGAAAGAAAAAGTGTGTTGCTTTTGAGATTCCAGTCCCAGATTCCATCGTTACTGCCATTCAGGGCAAGCATGTACCGCTCTCTGCTCTCGAACAGTTCCCTCTCTCGATTTATCACCCCGCGATCAATACGCTTGAGAAGAATATAAAGCAGGCCGAAAAACAATGCGAATATGACAACGAGAGCTCCCCCCGAAAGCGAGAGCACTCTGAACAGTACCGCTTTATAAGCGGATACATCCTGAAGCACAAGAATCCTGCCTATAATTCTTCCCGATACATCTTCAAGTGGCAGCGCCGCCACTCTCCATGATTTTCCGTTCCATTCGACATCCGCGGTCTGAAAAAAGCTCCTCCCCCGGCTTTGCGGCAGACAGGAATCAAAGGTTTCAGGAAAACGGGTAAGTGTGGTAAATACGAGAACATTTTCAGCAAAGCGATTCCAATCGCTCTCGCGGCCAAGTTTCAGCATTGCTGCTTCCCAGGCGTTTCTTTTTAGAAGCGGCTTGTCGAGAAAAAAAGCCATGGCAAGACCCTGGGTGTAGTGAATATGATCGGCAACATCCTTAATCTCTTTGGCGATATCGACGTAGCCGGCAACAACTCCCTTATGAATAACCGGCATGACAACCCGCAAGGTCAGCATGCCGTCAGGATCGAGTTCAATTCCTGTGGATATTTTTCTTGTTTTCTGTGCCTGCAGAATGGTAAAGCGGTTATTAAGCTCATTGTGTTTTTCGATGTCATGCATACGCAGCAGGCATCGCCGGGTGGAATCGGAAAAGCAGAAATAGGAGACCCCATGTTCTTTTTGAAGATGATCGAAAAGAGGAAGATATTTCCGGTAAAGCTTCTCCCTCTGCCGTTTAAGCAGAGCATCGGTAATGGATGAATCGCTTTCAATGACATTCATGGCTATTTCAAGCCCATCGGACTGAACTGACAATGAAGTTCTGAACTGTATCAGCACTTCGGATTCTGTCTGGCGTATGACATCTTCAAGGCGTCTGTCCTGCATCCACAGAAGAAGCAATGCAAATCCTGTGGCAAGAACAATGAAGACAACAACAAGAAAAGGAAAAAGCCG
The DNA here is from genome assembly GCA_020721225.1 of Pelodictyon luteolum. Classification (GTDB taxonomy): domain Bacteria; phylum Bacteroidota; class Chlorobiia; order Chlorobiales; family Chlorobiaceae; genus Chlorobium; species Chlorobium luteolum_C. The sequence continues at coordinate 26,537 of DYNE01000005.1, forward strand.
CGCGAGAACCGGACTCGACAGGGTGTCGTCAGACCGGAGTGAAGAGAACAGAAAACTCGCGACGACAATGGTTATGACGATGATGCAGCCTATAGGAAAGGCTGAACGGGAAGCGACATCCCAGGCCCAGTCCGCCGCTTCGATATCCATTCCGAGAACGGCAGCAACATTGCCGCTCCGACTATCGACAACAGGCAGAAACCCGCTTACCCATATGCCCCAGCGGTCGGGTAGCGGACCTTCGACATCTCCTTTTCCGGATGTAAATACATGACGCAGCAGGTCGGAGGCTTCCTGATATATCTGTCCGGCCGGAGAAATATCCGACGACCCCTCAGGCTCCGAATCCGCATAAAAAAACAGAGTGCCATCAGGCTTCATCCCGATCAGATAGACAAAACGACATTTTGTCCTTACCCTGCAAACCGATGAGAGATGCCCTTTCAGCTCCTGATAACCGGATTTGTCAAGATCGGCAGCGGTGCCGGTGAGTGCCTGAAGTTCAAGATCGCCGAGTTCCTGCCGCATCATCATCATTTCCGCAAGAAGTCCGGAACGAAGTTGCCGATCGGCAAAATAGATCGTCCACCCGCTTAGCAGAAGAACTGAGAGCAGGAGAACAACTGCAATAATACTGCCTGATACGTTTTTTTTCATTAAACCCATGAAAATTCATGCACCAACGAATCAAAGCCTCCATTAATGCATGATCGATCTCATGAACAGAAACGTTCAAACAAATGTGGCTTTTGCTGATACAGTTATTTCGGCATTCAGCAAGCCGTCATCGGGGACGTGAACCTGTTGCTGATATATGGAGGCCGCCATGAAAACAATGTATTAAAATTAGTCCTGCTCTCAAAAAAACAAGCTGCTCACCTTACTGTCGGTTCAAGAACTGAACTTCAGTACGACAGGCTCTCATCGTGAAAACAGTCTCAATCCGGCAACTCCGGCGACAATAAGCAACAGACAGATGAGACGGGCCGTATCGCGGGATTCGTCAAAAAGCATGATTCCGGCAACGGCTACTCCTGCGGCGCCTATGCCTGTCCAGACTGCATAGGCGGTTCCAGTCGGTATGGTTTTCATGGCAACGGAAAGCAGCCAGAAACTGCAGATCATGGCTGCAATCGTAATCAGTGAGGGAATCGGTTTAGAGAACCCGTCGGTATATTTCAGACCGACAGCCCAGACGCATTCAAGGCTGCCGGCAACAACAAGCGCAAACCAGTCCATAGGTGGTTATACTTTTATCCACTGACGCTGCCGGTTCGATTCGGCGGCGGCATGAAGAATTTTCTGGGTCATGATCCCATCGGCAAAACCGGCGGTATCGTGAAGCTTCTGTTCACCGTTGCGCAGCGCCTTGACAATACGGTGGGCAAGAAAAGCAAACCCGACGGCGAAAATACCGTGTACGGCTAACGACGAGAGCTTAATTCGTTCCTGAAGCACCAGTTCATCCCAACCAAGCATCGGCTCGATCTGCTTCCATCGCGGAGCGTCGATAAGGCTTCGACCTATCTTTGCCTCGCTGTTGGCAATCTCCCAGAGCCTTCCTGCACCGTCAAGACGTATGGTTTTCATGCTTCCGACCACCTCGAAGGAGAACCAGGTATAAGAGCCTACCGTCGTAACATGCATGAGCGAAGAAGAACCGAGCGCTATCGAAGAGGGACCGAATTTCATAAACATGGCAAAACTGTCGTCGGAGGTGACCTGGCATGATTTCCCCCGCTCATCGGGACGCTGCGGAATCGAGGTTGCAAGATTGCAGCAGACCTCTGATATCTCTCCTATAAGATAGCGGTTCAGGTCAATGAGATGCGAGCCTATGGCGCCGAGAGCGCCGCCCCCTTTTGCAGCGTCGCTCCACCATGAGTAGCGCTGTTCAGGCCGGTTACGGGTGGCAAGGTTGACGACACTCCTGACTTCATACACTTTGCCGATTTCTCCGCTGTCGATCATCTGTTTCATGCACCGTATGGCCGGATGTAGACGCAACTGATGATCGATCAGGGCAAGGCCCGGTGAACGAAGAGCGGTAAAATGCATGGCTGCTGCTTCGGGAACCGTTAGCGCGAATGGTTTCTCGCACAGCACGCTTTTACCGCTTTCAAGCAGTGCCGTCACCATTCGGGCATGCAGAAAAGGGGGAGTGGTCACACAGACCAGATCGAGATCGGCCGTCAGCATATCCTGCCAATCGGCATACCCGTCGGGAATGCCGAATCGATCCATGAATTTGAGACGACGGGCTTCGGTCGGGCTTGCCACGGCGGCAAGCTGAACGTCCTCGAGCAGCGAAAATGCCGGTGCCTGAGCCACCTGTGCCCAACCGCTGCCGAGAAAACCTATTCTGACTGTTTTTTTCATGCCAATAATAGATGATGGGGACATAAAAAAAGGGTGATTACCATCACCCTTTTTTCTTTTCATGCATGTCAGCGGTCAACCGACCTGCTGTTGGGCTTTGGCCTGACGTGCCCGTTCGATATACTCTTTCTGTATATCCCTGGATACGTTGTACGCTTTCGAAAGGCTGTCGGAACGCCAGAGACGCGCATCGAAAGCCATACAGATGTTCCGGAGAAAAGGAATGCCGATTTCGGTTACCCGCACGCCGTTTTCCAGAAGCACTACCATACCGTCGTTCTCCATATCCTCAAGGCGGTAACGCGCAATATCGAGTTCTTCGGTGTACATTTTCGGATCTTCCCACGATGTCTCCTGACGGCACATGAGATTGAGAATGTGGCGTCTGAGCACAAGATCTTCATCGGTAAGCAGATGTCCGCGAAGAATCGGGAACCGGCCTTTGTTGATCTCTTCGATATATTTCTGGTCGCCTCGCTCGTTCTGCGCGAAGGCGTACCATGTATCGCTGATCGACGATGCGCCGAGGGCGATCATCATCTGCGTCGTGTTTTCGGTATAACCCATGAAGTTCCGGTGCAAAGAGCCGTCTTTTGCAGCCAGATAAAGCGAATCGCCCTCAAGCGCGAAATGGTCCATGCCTATCTCATGATAGCCGATGGACTCGAGCATGGCCCGTCCCTTGTCGTAAAGCTCCTGTTTGACGTCGCCGACCGGAAGGTCCTCTTCCTTGAACTTGCGCTGCCCTTCATACATGTGAGGGTTGTGACCGTAAGCATAAAAAGCGAGGCGGTCGGGTCGAAGCTGCATGACCTTGTCGATGGTATCGGTTATAGTGGCAAGCGTCTGTTTCGGAAGACCGTAAACAAGATCGAAGTTGACCGAGGTAAAGCCGATCTGCCGTGCGATATCGACCTTCTCCTTGACCAGCTCGAAGGACTGTGGACGGTTGATCTCCTGCTGCACTACCGGATCGAAGTCCTGGATTCCGAAACTCATTCTCCGGAAACCCACGCGGTAGAGCGCTTCAAGGTGCTCTTTGGATGTGGAACGGGGATTGGTTTCGAAACTGAACATATAGTTGTCCATGCGGTTGACGGTCTTGAAGAGATTCTCGACAAGACGGGCGAGGTTCTCCGGACTGAAAAAGGTCGGAGTGCCTCCGCCGATATGCAGTTCCTTGACATTGAGGGTACCGGGAAATACATCGAGGTACATCTGCCACTCTTTCTGTAGCGCTTCGAGATAGGGTTCCTCAAAAGAGTGATCCTGAGTGCGATGAGCATTGCATCCGCAAAAATAACAGTAGTTCTCGCAGTAAGGAATATGGATGTACATGCTTATGCCGGTGGTCTCGTTACTGTCGTTGAAACCTTTCACCATAGCCTCTTTCCACTGCTCCTGGGTTACGCCATCGCTGCTCCAGGAAGGAATGGTGGGATAGCTTGTATAACGCGGACCGGGATTGCTGTACTTTACTGCGAGATTGGTTGCCATTGTAATCTTCCTCTCCATGTGTTATTTTTAAAATTGGATGTGTCAAAATACATAAAACTCGGCAATTTCAGAAACATCCGTAATCAGGCGGCACGCATACCGTTCCGCTCAGTAAATCTATTTTTTTATGGCGCAGGAAAATACCCCGCTGGTCGGCATCATCATGGGATCGGATTCGGATTTCGAAATCATGAAAGAGGCTGTTTACGTGCTCGATGAATTCGGCATCGCTTCTGAAATTTCGGTTATCTCGGCACACCGTACGCCGCAGGACCTTGAAAAGTATGCCGTAACGGCAAGAACCCGCGGTCTGAAAATCATTATCGCAGGAGCAGGCGGAGCGGCTCATCTGCCGGGCGTCACGGCGGCCATGACCGTCCTGCCGGTAATCGGCGTACCGATTTTCAGTAAAAAACTCAACGGGCAGGATTCGCTCTATTCGATTGTACAGATGCCTGCAGGCATTCCAGTAGCTACGGTAGGTATCGACAATGCACGGAACGCGGCACTGCTTGCCCTGCAGATACTCGCTCTTTCAGACAGCGCGATCATGACGGCAATGGAAGAGTTCCGGATAAAACTTGCCGATGCATCCCGCCAGAAAACCGGAAAAATCCGGGATATGCTGCATGCTAAAAGCTGACTACTGGATAGAGCAACTCGAACTCGAGCCGCATCCCGAAGGAGGTTTCTACCGGGAGACATACCGGAGTCGGGGAACTTGCCATTTCGGGGCAAACGAACCCTTCGAGGGAGAAAGAAACCATGCAACCTCGATCTATTATCTCCTGAAAAACGGAGAACGGTCGAAACTGCACCGCATTCATTCGGATGAACTGTGGTTTTTCCATGCAGGTCAACCCCTTTCGGTTCATGTATTTCCTCCCGAAGGAACTCCCTCCGCATTCACCCTTGGCGGCTCGCCTCACAAAGGCGAGGTGCTGCAGGAGGTCGTTCGGGCTGAAAACTGGTTCGGGGCCTGCCATACTCCGGAGAGTGCCGTGAAAGATGGTTACAGCCTGGTAAGCTGCGTCGTCGCTCCCGGTTTTGATTTCAGGGATTTCCGCTTCGCCGAAAGAGAGCCGCTGATTGAACGGTATCCCTCGTTTTCTGCAGTTATCGATCGCCTGACATGATCCGATCTGCCGAATCGTGTAATCAAGGCAAAATATCTGCATATCGAAGAAATAGGAACGTAACAGGCTGTTTGGCTGTTTTTTTGTACTTTACCAGGCACTGCCCGGGACGAAAGAGGACAAGATATTTCCGTAAAAGAAATTAACTGATGGAATTATAACCGGCTCAAGAAGAGAGAGGAACGAAAAAACGATGAAAAAGCGCGTCGTCATTATAGGCGGAGGATTTACGGGAATCAATGCAGCAAGAATACTCGGCAATAAAAAGGATATCGATGTCACCCTTATCGACAGAAAAAACTATCACCTGTTTCAGCCTCTCCTGTATCAGGTAGCCATGTCGGCTCTTGGCGAAGGCGATATTGCCGCCCCGCTGAGAAACATGGTGGCTAATTTTCATAATATCACGGTATTCAAAGGGATCGCCGAACAGATCGACGCAGAAAACAGGATCGTCAAAACAGATTTCGGCGATATTCCTTATGATTACCTGATCCTTGCCTGCGGAGTGAAACATCACTACTTCGGCAACAACCAGTGGGAGGAGTTCGCGCCCGGCCTGAAAACTCTGGCCCAGGCCAAAGAGATCAGAAGAAGGGTACTCGAAGCCTACGAAGCGGCAGAACGTACCAACGACCCGGTTGAACGCAAGAAACTGCTGACCTTCGTCATTGTCGGAGGCGGCCCTACCGGTGTCGAGCTTGCCGGTTCGATAGGCGAAATGAGCCGCTATACCCTCTCGAAGCTCTACCGTCAGATAGATCCAAAGCTGACGAGAATCTTCATCGTCGAGGCAGCTCCGCGAATTCTGGGCTCGTTCGATCCGGAACTGGCAAGCAAAGCGACCCGTTCGCTCGAGAAACTCGGCGTGCAGGTCTGGACCAGCAGCATGGTGAGCGACGTCGATGCAAACGGCGTTCAGATCGGCAACGAACGTATCGAAGCGGCAACCGTGCTGTGGGCGGCCGGCGTAACAGCTATCGATACCGGCAAAGAGATGGGGCTCGAAACCGACCGGATCGGACGCATTATCGTTGAGGAGGATCTGAGCGTTCCGGGATATCCTGACGTTTTCGTCGGAGGAGATCAAGCCCATTTTTCCCACGGACTCCAGAATCCGCTCCCTGGACTCGCTCCGGTCGCGCTGCAGCAGGGCCGGGCAATTGCAAGGAACATCCTGCTCGATACTAAAGGAAAGGCGCGAAAAGTTTTTCATTATACCGATAAAGGACAGATGGCCACCATCGGGCGAAACAAGGCAATCGTACAGATCGGAAACATCCGGTTCGACGGAGCCCCGGCCTGGTTTACCTGGCTTCTGGTGCATATCTACTATCTTGCTACCTTCAAACACCGGATTTTTGTGCTGATGCAGTGGGGATGGTCGTACTTCACCTTCGGCTACGGAGCCCGGCTGATTGTCAACCGGGAGTGGCGGTTTTATCCGGATGCTGCCGCTTGTCCGCCAAATAGCGAAAAAGAAGCGAAAAAATGATTGCCGCCTCCTATTTGAAAACAGCAATTGATCTGCTGCTTTCATCGCTGTTTATCGGTATAGCTATTTATGTCTTTTTTTTCGCAGGAGCAACGGATCAGAACGCCCGACGAGATCTTGTTCTGTATGCCGCACTGACTGGAGCATATGGCATTTGGAGGCTGATACGGGTTCTGCTGGCAAAAAAAAATCAGGAAGAAAATGTTTGACTGCAGACTGATTGATCATTATAATCAGTTTCATATGAATTATACGTTCCCACAAAAAAAACAGGGGTTGCCTTTTGTTTTTTTCTCCGGGAATACGACACTCTTAACATTCGCGAGGGAAATACCCTGAAGAGCATGAAACAACTGCCGATAACACAGGAAACCGAGAAGTCTCTTTTTTTTCATAACTATGCCCGCCTGCCGATTGCCATCACGCATGGAGAAGGGTGCTGGCTTGTAAGCGACGACGGAACCCGATATCTCGATATGATCGCCGGTATTGGCGTCAATGCTCTCGGCTACGGCGATGAAAGACTGCTGCAGGCGATCAATACTCAAGCCGCCAGGCTGATCCATGCCTCGAACCTTTTTCTGCTTCAACCGCAGTTCGACCTGGCCTCAACACTGCTCGACATATCGGGACTATCAAAAGTATTTTTCGCCAACAGCGGTACCGAAGCGATCGAAGCGGCCATCAAGCTGTCGAGAAAACGGACCGCAATGAAAGGCCACAGCGACAAGAAAGAAATTCTGTCGCTCAGCAACTGCTTTCACGGCAGAACCTATGGCGCGATGTCGCTGACCGCAAAGGCAAAGTACACTGACGGATTTGATCCGCTGCTCCCTGAAACCGGTATGGTGACCTTCAACGATATCGCTGACCTCGATGCGAAGGTGTCGGCAAAAACTGCAGCCATCTTCATCGAGGTTGTTCAGGGAGAGGGCGGAATACACTGTATCTCGGAAGCGTTTCTTGCCAGACTGGCGGAACTTCGCCAGGAGTTCGATTTTCTCATCGTTGCCGATGAAATCCAGGCGGGATGCGGAAGAACCGGCAAGTTTTTCAGTTATATGCACTTCGATATGCAGCCGGATCTGGTCTGCCTTGCAAAGCCGCTTGGCGGAGGGCTCCCGCTTGCCGCGGTACTGGGCAGCGAAAAAATGGCCGATGTTTTCAGTTACGGCAATCACGGCACCACGTTCGGAGGCAACCCGGTCGCCTGTGCGGCAGGGATTGCGATGATCGAGGCGATCCATGCCGACGGACTTATGGAAAAAGCCGTAAAAACCGGCGAGATGATAAAGTCCGCCCTGCTGGAGCTTGCTTCACGCCATCCTCAGATCCTCGATATACGCCAGTATGGACTGATGATCGGCATAACGGTCGATAAGGAAGCAAAGACGTATGTGGAAAAAGCCCTGCAGAAACAGGTGCTTGTCAATGCGACAAGCCAGAATGTCATAAGGCTTCTTCCGCCGCTCTGCATCAGCCAGAATGAGGCACAACGCTGTATCACCGTACTCGATGAAATCCTTACCGAAGAAAACAACTGAAAAACCGAAGGGCAAACCGTCCATAATGCCCCTCAGCGCAATCAATTACATCATGATTGCCTGCGGGGTGGGGGTTATCGCAATGAGCTATCTGGCCATGTACCTTGAGCGGGATGTCGACGGCTTTTTTTCGCTCTACATCAGTCCGCTCGCGCTGGTTGCCGCATATGCCTGGATTGTTTTTGCCGTTCTGTACCGCAGAAAAAAAGAAGCCTCGTAACTCTGCTCTTGATACCTGAAGATTCCGTCCGCCGTACGGGTTTTCGGAAAAACACGCGGAACAATAGGGCGCCAGCCCTTTATCAGCTTATTTACCGGGAAAAAGTATGGAGCAGTATGCAAGGGAATTTTATGCGAACAGGCACGAGCGTACCGTTCATTCGGCAGATACCATTCTTTCCATTCTTCTGAAGCATATTCCTGCAGTTCATTCTGCCGTAGACATCGGATGCGGTGTGGGCACCTGGCTTTCGGTGCTCAGGAAAAAAGGCGTAAAGAAAATATTGGGGGTTGACGGGAGCTGGGTCGACATGACTCTCCTCGAAATCCCCAGGAATTCGTTCCTGCAGGCCGACCTGCAGCACTCGACGCTGCGACTCCCGGAGACCTATGATCTTGCCATCTCTCTGGAAGTAGCCGAACACCTGCCGGAAGCTTCCGCGAAGGCATTCGTCGCGTCCCTGACATCGCTCTCCCGGCAGGTGCTCTTTTCGGCGGCAATTCCCTTTCAGGGCGGCACAGGTCACGTTAACGAGCAATGGCCGGAGTACTGGGCCGAACTTTTCGATGAAAGAGGTTATGGGGTTCATGATGTGATCAGGCCAAAAATCTGGATGGACAGCGGCATCCCTTTCTGGTACAGACAGAATACGCTGCTCTTTTCAAAACGGGATGACTCAAAAATATTTCAGCAGGCTTCCTGTAATGATACAAGACCTTCGACTCCCCTGAATCTCGTCCATCCCGACCTCTATCTCGTTCGGCTTGCAGCCGGAGCGGCAGATGAAGTCAATCGAGCTGAAACCGTATCGGGACGGTAAACCAGACCTTGATCGGGCTGCCGTTCTGAATGCCCGGGTAGTATTTCGATTCCATCACCGATTTGATGGCGACGGCATCAAATATATTGCAGTCCGCCGGCACACGCTTCATGACCTTGGCTTTTATCGCCCGGCCGTCCTCCCCTATGAGCACGCTTACGAAAACCTTTCCTTCAATTCCCGCGGTTCGGGCCATTTCAGGATAGGCGGGTTTTTTCTGGTCGAGAAAGCCAGGCATTTTTTCGCATGGAACAAACATGGGAACATCGTCACTTGCCGATGCTCCGCCGCCCTCTCCTGAACCGGCACCTGATGCCTGGGACTGTATGGCCTGCTTGATCTCCTTCTGTGTTGCAAGTGTCTGTTCTGGCGGAGCATTGGCTTCCTTGACGCTCTTGATTTTTCCGACGTTGGGAATCGTCGGCACAACCGAAGCCGGACGGACAACAGAAGGCTCGGGTGCGGCCAGAGGCGGAGGAGGCGGAAGCTGCGTCACACTGGTTACAACCTCATAACACTCCACCATCGGTTCGTCGTCCTTGCCGGCAAAGCCTGCAAGAGAAAGAATGGAGTGCCAGTTCGCACTCACGAGCCAGAAAAGTCCGAGCAGCACAATGGCAGTAATGACTCCATGCGAAAGGAAAAGATGAGCCTGTCTGCGAAGCGTAAGGTTGCCGTAATCGATCTGGCGAAGTCTGTCGGTGTCGAGAAACTCTTCGACAAACGACCACGTGGTCGCCTTTTTAGTGGCTTCCCGATGAATGTTATCAAGTTTTGAAGACACCTGCTCGTCACTCCTTTGCTGTTGCCGAACGGTCAAACAGCCCTTTTAATTTCAGCTTCATCCTGATCGGTATAGTCATCGAGACTGAAACGGTCGATTTTCATCAGGTTCAGTTCATCGATCAGGTCAACAAGATTCCTGTATTTCGCCTTTTCGCTGATTTTGACAACGATCACCATTTTTTTGTTTGCCATACTCTCTTTCCTGAGAAGTGAACGCAACTCACCGCTCAGGGCAAGCCGGTTTGCATCTCCGGAATCATAGAGGGCTATACGGCGCGGTATCTGTTCGCCCAGCGAACAGTAAGCCATACCGTCGCCGGCGAGACGGACAATCATGACATTGGTCTCGGAAACCTTTACCTCTCCGGTATCCGGAGGGATGTTGATCTCCATGGTATTCGATTTGGCAAACGTCGTCGTCAGCATGAAAAAGGTCAACAGCAGAAATGCCACGTCCACCATTGGCGTCATATCAAGATGAAAACCGATTCTTTTCTGCCGCTTTCTTCCTTTTTTGGCGGATCGGTTACCGTTCGGAGAGTCAACCATTCCCATTGTCAGCGGACCTCCCTTTCCAGCATGGTTATAAGATTGAAGGTCAGAAGGTTTGCTTTCTTGTAAACCTTTATTACATGATCGACTGCCGCATAATCAGCATCAGCGTCCGCACGAATGACCGGACGGAGCTTCTGGTCGGCAAACCGCGCCATGACGACAAATTTATCGAGTTCGTCCCGGCCGACCCTGAAACTCTCGGTAAGCCTGAAACTTCTGAGCGAATCACTGACCGCGGTCGGAGTAAGACCCGCAGCCTGCAACTTGGGCTTGACTACCGAATTGAAAATCTTTTCCCGTGACTGCTGCGAGGAAACACCCATCAAAAACGTATTGTCTCCGCTTACCGTTACCGTAAGCACGTCGGATTCAGGAAGCTTCAGCTCCGAGTGGGAAGAGGGCAGATCTATCTGAACCACTTCAGGAGGACGAAATTTGGTGGTCAGCATGAAAAAAGTGAGCAGGAGAAATGCCACATCCACCATCGGCGTCATATCGATCCGGAAACCGACTCTCTTGGCCTTGATTCTCGACATGGATGTTACTGTGTTTTACCGGTTCCAAGGGTCTGGATTATGTAGAAGGCCGCTTCGTCGATCATATAGTTGAAATGGTCGACTTTGTTGGTGAACACGTTGTAGGTAACGATGCCCATGATTCCACCCACAATACCGAGCGCGGTATTGAAGAGCGCTTCGGAGATACCCATCGAAAGCTGTACGGCATCGGGTGCTCCGCTTGTAGCCATGGCGGCAAAAGCACGAATCATGCCGAGCGTGGTGCCAAGAAGACCAACCATGGTCGAGATCGATGCGATGGTCGAGATAGCCACAAGATTTTTCTCGAGGAGTGGTATCTCCATAACCGTGGCCTCTTCCACCGCTTTTTCCATTTCGCTGATCTTCTTGTCACGGTCGGTGACGTTCATGCTCACCATTTTCCTGTACCGGTCGAGCACGGCGCGAAGCACGGCCGAGAGCGAACTCTGATGGTCGTCGCATTTCGCAATCGCTTCGTCAATGGAGCCATTCTCGATATCCTGCTTCAGGCTCTGCACAAACTGGGGAATGTTTCCTTTACCGGAAGCTTTGTTCAGCGCGATGATGCGCTCGACAATATAGGCAATCACCATCATAATGAGCGCCATCAGCACCGATACTACCGGACCACCTTTCCATACGGCATGAAACATCGATTCCGGAGGCGTTGTGCCCATCCAGGCATAGAAACCCAGAGAAACGGCGTAGGTCACAATGATAAGCAGACCCGTAAAAAAACCCTGTTTCATATGATTACATGATAATTGATGATGACCTTTCCGTTAAACAATGGCTACTAAACCGTAAATAATGACTTCTTTTTGAAAATTACAACAAATACTCTTGCAAATACCCCGGATAAATGATTGTTAACCAGGGAATGGAAAACAGAGGCAGAGAGTACCGCTCTTGATTATTGGTGATTTTCGATTATCTACAAGAATGACAAGAAGGAGCCGTGATAACAGAGAACCGTAGAGAAATGATTCCACAAAGCGTTATTGATGATATCCGTCAGCGAGTCGACATTGTCGACGTCATTTCGGATTATGTCAAACTGCAGCCGTCCGGTCGCAACTTCAAGGCTCTCTCTCCGTTCACCGAAGAAAAAACACCCTCCTTCGTTGTTTCGCCGGACAAACAGATCTACAAGTGTTTTTCGACGGGCAAGGGCGGCAATGTGTTTTCGTTTATAATGGAAATGGAACGGGTACAGTTTCCCGAAGCGGTGGAACTCGCTGCCAAACGTGCGGGCGTCGATATCAGCCGGTTCGCGGCAAAAGAGAAAGGGGCTGGTCATGAAGAGGACAGCAGAACAGCGACACTGCGATGGGCGGCCCGACTGTTTCACCATACCCTTATGGACGAGTCCGGAAAAAAAGGGCTTGCTTACCTTGCCGCAGAGCGGGGACTTACAGCGCAAACCATAACATCGTTCGGACTGGGCTATGCCCCGGAATCGTGGGAGCACCTGCTTGGCGAAGCGCAACGGGCAGGCATTGCGGAGAAGCAGCTTGCCGAACTCGGCCTCGTCACGGCAAACCGGCAACGGAACTCCGTGTACGATGCATTCCGAAACAGAGTCATTTTTCCCATATTTTCCGTTGGCGGCCAGGTCGTCGGTTTTGGAGGCCGAACACTGCGCAACGATCCCGATACGCCGAAGTATCTGAACTCTCCGGAAAGCAGCATGTTTGAAAAATCGAAACTGCTTTACGGCCTTCATGCAGCAAAACAGGAGATCCGGAAAACGGAAACCGCAATTCTTGTGGAAGGCTATATGGATGTACTTGCCCTGCATCAGGCGGGAATCTCCAATGCCGTCGCATCGTGCGGCACCTCACTGACCCGTCACCAGGCTAAAATCATGCAGCGATACACCTCGAGGGTACTGTTTATCTATGATGCCGATCCAGCCGGAAGAAAATCCATGATGAGCGGCATCGACATCCTGCTTTCGGAAGGAATCGTTCCGTTCGTCGTCATGCTGCCTCACGGCGATGATCCGGACAGTTTCGTCCGGCGTGAAGGCCGTGAGGCTTTTATACGATATACCGAAGAAAACCGTCTCGCTTTTCTCGATTTTCAAATCCGTTTTTTCACGGAATCAGGTGATTTCGATCAGCCGGACACCAAAGCTAAAGCCATCAGCGCGATGGGCCGAACCATCGCCCTCATTCCGGACCGGGTACGACGGGAACTCTATATGCAGGAGCTTTCGGGAAAACTCTCCATCAGCATGCGGGCACTCCGCGAATCCGCAGGAAAAGAGAGGGCAGTAAAGGAACGATATACTTCGAAAGAAGAGCGTACCGTAACAGCACAATTCAGAACTCAGGATACGCGTGCGAGGGTTACCATACTGGAAAAAACCTTTCTGAAAGCCCTGCTGGAAAGCGCACTGTATGGAAACGGCGTCATTGAATTCGCCGCATCGCACGAGGAGATGCTGGAACTGCCGCATCCGGCAGCCAGGGAGATCCTTGCCCATATGATCGAAAGGTACCGCAACGGTTCGGGCGATCCCGATGAACGGATCGATGTGGTAACGGAAATCAGCCGGTTCAAATCAACGGATGCCAGAGATCTTGCTTCCGGGCTTCTCATCGACCAACCGGTAAGCAGCAGATGGCATGAGCAGTCGAATGCCGAAAAGGAGCATGCCAGGCGGTGCCTGACGGCATTTCTCGATGCGTTTAAAAACATCATCCTTGAACCGCTTATCCGGCGAAAAGAAACGGTTACCGAAAAGCTGCGCCGTGAGGAAGACAACAATAGAGCCCTCGAACTGCAGAAAGAGATAATAGAAATCAACGCAACCATCAAAAAAACATCGGGCGATCTGGGAGCCATGATCGCCGGAATTCTCGAAGAGCGCTGAGTGAACGCGCAGTGGTGCGGCACGAAAAGAAAAAGCCGCCCCGAAAGACGGCTGTTTCACGACAAAGAACCCCACATACCCCGATCAGGGGTTTACGCCGTATCCTTCAAGCGGATAAGCTAAACAGAGCTCCCTGATTTCATGCCGTACAGTACGGCATATATCTTCTATTCCGACGGAATCGGCCGATGAAATAACCCGATCAATCAGACCGGCGACCGTCCGGCTGTCGTTTTCGGTCATCCCGCGAGTGGTCATGGCCGCAGTACCGATCCTGATACCGCTGGTTACGAAAGGCGATTTATCGTCAAACGGAACCATATTCTTGTTAACCGTTATGCCTGCCTCGTGCAGCAGATTTTCCGCCACCTTGCCGTTAACCTCCTTGTTGCGCAGATCGAGCAGCATGAGATGGTTTTTGGTACCTCCACTGACGATATTATAGCCGAGACCGGCAAAACTTTCGGCCATTGCTGCGGCATTTTTTCTGACCTGCACGGCATACTCCCTGAATGCCGGCTGCAGCGCCTCACCGAAGGCAACGGCCTTTCCCGCTATGATGTGCATGAGCGGACCGCCCTGAATACCCGGCATCACTTCGGCATCCATAACCTCCGACATCATTTTAACCCTCGATCCGGTTTTGGTCTTGATGGTAATGCCGAGAGGGTTTTCAAAGTCGCTGCCCATCATGATCATGCCGCCTCTGGGACCGCGGAGCGTCTTGTGGGTGGTCGTGGTAACGAAATGACAGTGCGGCATGGGGTCGCTGAGCAGTCCGGCGGCAATCAGACCTGCAGGATGGGCAATATCGGCCATCAGAAGCGCACCGACCTTGTCGGCAACATCCCTGAATGCCTTGAAATCAAACCCCTGCGAGTAGGCGCTCGCACCGCAGATGATGAGTTTTGGGCGAACCTCAAGCGCCAGCTCTTCGACGCGGTTCATGTCGATGCAGCCGGTCTCGCGATCGACTCCGTAGGAGTGAGCATCAAAAAGCTGTCCTGAAAAGTTCACCGGGCTCCCGTGGGTAAGATGACCTCCATGCGAGAGATCGAGGCCCATAATGCGGTCACCCGGCTTGAGCACCGAAAAAAGCACCGCCATGTTGGCGCTCGAACCGGAATGCGGCTGAACGTTTACATACTGGCAGCCGAAAAGTTTTTTTGCACGGTCGCGGGCAAGATTTTCAGCAATATCGACAAACTCGCACCCGCCGTAATAGCGCTTTCCGGGATAACCCTCGGCATATTTATTGGTCATAAGCGAGCCGCAGGCCTGCATGACAGCCCGGCTGGTGAAGTTTTCAGATGCAATAAGTTCGAGGGTTTCCGTCTGTCGCAGCGTCTCGCCGGCAATTGCCTCGAAAACCTCTTTATCCTGCATCTTAAGGATTTGGGTATCCATCATGGTATCGGTTCCTTTTTCTTTCGGATAGTTTACAGGTTATTCTGTTCTTTTTTCAATTTTTCAGCCACCATCTGATCGTAATATGGCTGTTCGTTGGCACAGGAACAGCCGATCATGTGGCCCATCTTGTCCCGCTTGGTTTCAAGATAGTTTCTGTTGACCTGATTCGGAGCGATTTCAAGCGATACCCGTTCAACAATCTCGAGACCATACCCTTCAAGACCGACAATTTTTTTCGGGTTGTTGGTCAGGAGCCTCATTTTCTGAACACCGAGATCCTTGAGAATCTGCGCCCCGATACCGTAATCACGAAGATCGGCCTTGAAGCCAAGCTTTTCATTGGCCTCGACGGTATCGAATCCTTCGTCCTGCAGATTATACGCTTTCAGCTTGTTAATGAGCCCTATGCCGCGCCCTTCCTGCATCAGATAGACAAGCACGCCGCGCCCTTCATGTTCGATCATCCTGAGTGCCGAAGCAAGCTGATTGCCGCAATCACAGCGAAGCGAAGAAAAGGTATCGCCGGTAGCGCATTGCGAATGCACTCGTACAAGCACCGGTTCACCGGTGGTGACATCTCCTTTGACGAAGGCCATATGGTTCTGATCGTCGGTGAACGATTCATAGGCGATAAGACGAAAATCTCCATGAAGGGTGGGAAGACTTGATTCGACGGCGCGATGAACAAGCTTGCTGCGCTGCATCTGATAAGCTACCAGATCCTTGATGGTAATAAGTTTCATCCCGAACTTATCCCTGATTCTCATCAATTCGGGCAGACGAGCCATGCTGCCGTCTTCATGAAGAATTTCACAGAGCAGACCGGCGGGATTGCATCCGGCAAGACGGGCAAGATCAACGGCCGCCTCTGTATGGCCAACACGCCGAAGCACGCCTCCCTCCATGGCCCTGAGCGGAAAAATATGGCCGGGACGCGAGAAATCATCAGCCTTGCAGCCGGGATTGGCCAGCATTTTTATTGCCATGGTTCTGTCGAAAACCGAAATGCCGGTCGTCACGCCTTCGGCTATGGCATCGACGGAAACCGTAAAATTGGTTTCATGCTGGGAAGTATTTCTCTGAACCATGGGGTCAAGCTGCAACTCCCTGGCGCGATCCATCGTAACGGCGACACAGAGCAATCCGCGCGCCTCTCTGGTGATAAAATTCACCATTTCAGTTGTCACGTGATCGGCCGCAGCAATGAAATCGCCTTCATCCTCACGATCCTCATCATCGATTACAATGATCATCCGTCCCTGCCGGATATCGTCAAGAGCCTCATCGATCGTATCGAATTTCATGTTATCCATATTGGTAATGACACCGTTTTCAAAACAGATTATTTCAATAAAACAGTGTAATGTAAAAAAATTCCGGAACCGGTGACAGTTTCACCGTCAATGAACCGGAGAGGAAGAAACGCATCCGGCCGCTTTGAGAAAAACGGGCATTTTTTATCTTTCCGATGGTTTTTTATCCTCCGCTGAATTGTTACTTTAGATGACAATGGTATCCTGAAGCATTTACAACTATCGAGACTGCATGACCACTCAAGTTTCAAGCCTTTCACAAGAGCTTTCCGGCCTTGCGAGCAAACTCCCTAAAAAAACGCTGATAAAGGCAAAAGAGCATGGATTTTCCGATTGTCAGCTTGCCAATATTTTCAAAACCACAGAAACCACCGTACGGACGCTGAGAAAACAGTATGGTGTGGAATCGGTATTCAAAACCGTCGATACCTGCGCTGCCGAATTCGATGCTAAAACCCCGTACCACTACTCGACATATGATGAAGAGAACGAGTCTGTGCGTTCCGACAGGAAAAAAGTCATTATCCTCGGAGGCGGCCCGAACCGCATCGGTCAGGGCATAGAATTCGATTATTGCTGCGTACAGGCGGTTTTCGCTCTCCGCGAGGCCGGCTATGAGACCATCATGGTCAACTGTAACCCCGAAACGGTTTCGACCGACTACGACATTGCCGACAAGCTCTATTTCGAACCGTTGACGTTTGAGGACACGATCCGTATCATCGAACATGAACAACCTCTCGGAGTCATCGTCAGCTTCGGAGGTCAGACTCCCCTGAAGCTCTCGACAAAACTGGACGAGGCCGGCGTCACCATTCTCGGAACATCATCCAAAGGCATCGATCTTGCCGAAGACCGTAAAAAGTTCGGCGCTCTCCTCGAAAAACTCGACATTCTCCATCCGGATTACGGCACCGCCATCTGTTTTGATGAAGCACTCGCCATTACCGAAAGAATCGGTTATCCGGTTCTGGTAAGGCCAAGCTATGTGCTTGGAGGAAGGGCCATGAAAATCATCTATAATAAAGACTCTCTCAAGGAGTACGTCGATCAGGCGCTTTTCATTTCGGAAAAATATCCGCTGCTTATCGACCGTTTTCTTGAAACTGCCGTGGAATTCGACATCGATGCCATTGCCGACACTACCGACTGCGTTATCAGCGGCATCATGCAGCATGTAGAGGCGGCGGGCATTCACAGCGGCGACTCAACCTCGATCCTGCCCTATCGCAATATCAGCCCGGAAGTGATCGATACCATGAAAGCCTATACCCGTACGCTTGCCGAACATCTGAAGGTTATCGGCCTCATGAACGTTCAGTATGCCGTCCAGAACGAGAGCGTTTACGTGATCGAAGTGAATCCGAGAGCGAGCCGTACGGTACCGTTCGTGGGCAAGGCCACTGCGGTTCCGGTTGTAAAAATCGCAACGCGGGTCATGCTTGGCGAGAAACTCAGCGACCTGCGCAAAGAGTACGATCTGAAGGATTGCGACGAACTCGGTATGAAGCATATGGCCATTAAGGAGCCGGTATTTCCATTTTCGAAGTTCGTTAAATCCGGCGTTTACCTCGGCCCGGAAATGCGCTCCACCGGCGAAGCCATGAGCCTTGCAGAACAGTTTCCGGAGGCTTTCGCCAAAGCGTATCAGGCGGCGAACATGGAACTTCCGCTTTCAGGATCGGTCTTTATCAGCGTAAACGATCAGGACAAGAGCCAGCGCATTATCGCGATTGCCAAAGAGCTTTACCGCATGGACTTCGATCTTGTCGCCACGGCAGGCACCCACCACTTCCTTATCGAAAACGGAATCGAATGCAAAAAAGTCTTCAAGGTAGGCGAAGAGGGGCGTCCTAACATTTTCGACATCATCAAACACGGCAAGATAGATTTTGTCATCAACACGCCCAGAGGGGAAAAGGCGCTTCATGACGAGGAGGCTATCGGCGCGGCATCGGTGCTGAGCAACGTGCCGTTCGTCACCACCATCGAAGCTGCAGAAGCATCGGTTCAGGCTATCGACTGCATCCGGCGCCAGGAGTTCGGCGTCAAGAGTCTGCAGGAGTATTCGGCATATCGAAACAAGTGATGCACTTCTACATAAGCAATAGCATAAAAAAAGGGATCTGAAACGATCCCTTTTTTTATGCGGCTTCAAAATCTACTTCCAGTCGGAAAGCATATTGTCGAGAATATCGGAGGCAATAATCTCGATAGATTGCATGATTGCCTCCTGTTTGCCTGAAAAACTGCCTACGGAGTAATCGGCAAACCCGATAAAGGTACGCTCGAACAGCATCGTTTTGTTCACCCTGTCCTGAAAAGCCGCATTGACGGTAATCGTGATCCGGTTGGTAATCGCACGTTCGGTCGTACTGCTGAGCTGACTCGGTTCGTCACTGAAAGTGGTAATAGTACCTTCTAGCAGACCGTCGGCCGTCGCTCGCGAAGGGGTCATGCGAAGCGGGCTCTGTGACTCGATCTTCTCTGTCAGGCGTCTGGTGAGCTCAGCACGGAAGGGCGCGATGCCGGCTCGCGAACGATCCTGAAAAACCGGTACCGCTATGGTTTTCATATGCGAAGGCGCCGAACCGCCGCTGAAACTGTAGCAGCCCTGAAGGATGGCGATCGTGAAAGCCAGGAAAATAACCGCTTTGGTCCCGATATGTCGCATAGTGTCGCTCCGTTTCCCGAACATGAGAAAATTAATAGGTTTCCCGGTCTATCCTGCCGGTCAGTTTACGGAAGGGATAACTGAGGAGCAACCTCTTTTTTCTCCATTCGTTCAACGCGGAAAGATAGATGCCGGTTTTGCGGTCGCTCCAGGATGAAGCCATTTTCACTGCCAGCCCTGCGGCAACCGATGGAGGCTGAGCAAAAATATCAAGAATGGTGTTGAATGTCGCAAGCTGCCGGAGAAGTTCGGGCGTCGGATTTTCGGCGCTGACCATGCCGGTACGAACAAGCCCCGGGTGAAGCAGCATGATGGAAAGATCGCTCTGCCGGTACTCGGCGGCCGCGGCAAAGGTAAAACGGGCAATGGCGGCCTTGGTGGAGCCATATGCCGTGATAAAAGGAGTATTCGATCCGCGATCGGTACCTGATCCGGCCATGTTGATTATCTTGCCGGAAATTTTCTCGCGAAGAAAATAACCAATCGCCGACCGGCAGCCGTTGTAGGTGCCTTTGAGGTTGGTATCGATCACCCTGCCCCATTGAGCGGGATCACTGGAGGTGATATTGCCGAAAGGATCCGATATGCCGGCATTGTTGATAAAACAGTCGATTCTGCCGAAACGGGCCGCCGAAGCCCCAACAAGGCGCTCCATTTCAGCCGGAGAACTGACGTCACAGGCATAACCGTAAACGGTTCCCGGAAAAAATTCAGCGACAACGGCATCTACGTTGTGCGGTGATGAAGAGGTAATGACAACCCTGGCTCCTTCATCGACGAACCGGTGGGCGATGGCCTTACCGATGCCTCGCGTCGAACCGGTAATGACGGCAACCCTGCCTTCAAGCCGCCCCGTCTGCCGGGAGCGGTCAATCACGTCTGCTGAAGGGCGTTTATTTTTTTGCTGCGGCACCATCGATCATAGCCTGCAGTTCGGGGCGGCCCTGTGCATAGATTTCAATCGGTACTCCCTGTCTGATCGCCTCCCATGCCTGACGGATGCTTGCAGCACCGGCTTTGGGACCCATTGGATGACCGAAAATGCCTCTTCCCGGTACGAAACCAAAATCGACACTCCCGACTTTACGGTAAACCGTTTCAAGCGTCAATGCAGAATCGCTTCCGCCCGGAACCGGCAGTGAAGTCCGGATATGGCCGAAATCCTGCAGACACTCCCGGATATTGTCCATAACCTCCTCTTCGGGAGTCATCATCCGGCTGCCGAAACCCGGCATGATGATGGAATCAAGACCGGCAAGGCGCTGCAGTTTGGTCATCACCCTTGAATGAACGCCGTATTTTTCGAGACGACTGAATGCGGCTATAAAGGGAAAATGTCCGATAAGAGGAACTTTGGTATGCTTCGCCAGCATTCTCACCGCACTGAGTCCAACGGGCAGCGCATTGATGAGGAGAGCGTTGGCCCCGTTACCCACGGCAATATCATGCTGCTCGATCAGACGATCAACTTCGTCAGTGACATTGGCAAGATAGATTTTCGGTTCGCCGGTCTCTTTTTCAGCCCGTATGCGGGCCGCGCCCAGCTCACGGGAGCGCTCCTCGAGCGTGGACCAATCGACATCGGCCAGCATCTCGTCATCCTTGGCAATATCGAGACCGCCAAGCCAGCTCTGGTATGCAATTTCAGCAAAACATGACGGTTTGAGGCCGATATTGGGTTTCACGACCCCGAAAAAAATCGGACGGTCATATGCCTGTAAAATATCGCGGACACCATCAATGCCGAATTTCGGGCCGTCAAAGGCATCGAGATAGGATTCGGGAAACGTTATGTCAAGCAGCTTCACAACAGGAACTCCCGGTGTGAAAAATGCGCCCTCTCCGCAAACCGCACTGAGCAGGTTCGGCAGCTTCGGGCCGAAATTGCGGTGGGGATGCGCAATGGTGACCCGACAGGCGTGGATAGGTCCGGTTTCAGAGTGTTTGACCGGATAACTGAGTTCAGAAAGTTCGCCTTCAACGGTAAGATGAATAACCTTGGCAGCGTAAAGCGGTCTGAAATCCTCATCAAGCCCTACACGCCTCCATTGTGCCGTGGACTGCTCACTGCAGAAGTGAGCCAGTGCTGTCTCGATATCGCCGACACACTCCAGGTAGTAATCGAGTATGAGGTAGTCAGCCATATCGAGCTGTTCCGGTGAGGCAAAAAAACCTTTGATATCCTCAGTGTTCATAGAATAAACGTTGTTCTCACGGCCCCGGAAGCGTTAAAACACAGGGCTTCTGTTTTGAAATTCATTTGTTGATTGTACGCAGAAGCGCTTACCCTTCAGCTTTGATGCTCAGGAAATATTCATATGCTTCAACTGGAGGCATGTCCTCATGAACAACCTTGCCGACAGTTTTCATCATGGCGAGCGGAGCGTCGCTCTGGAAAATGTTGCGACCCATATCCACGCCTGCCGCTCCTTCCTGAATGGCCTGATATGACATGGTAAGGGCATCGATCTCGGAAATTTTCTTGCCGCCGGCCATGACGATGGGAACGGGGCATGATGCCGTAACCGTCTCGAAATCCTCCGGCACATAGTAGGTTTTAACGATCTGCGCTCCGAGTTCGGCTGAAATCCTGCAGGCGAGCCTGAAGTATTTGGCGTCGCGCACCATATCCTTGCCAACAGCAGTAACAGCCATGGTAGGAATGCCATAGCGGAGACCCATATCGACCAGCCTGGTCATATTGCGAATGGAACGGGTTTCATATTCGCCACCTATGAACACCTGCAGGGTAATCGCGGCAACGTTCATGCGGATGGCATCCTCGATATCGACGGCAAGTTCTTCATCGGAGAGCTCCTTGAGAATGCTCGGGCCGCCGCTGCAGCGCATGACAACCGCCTTGGTGAGCGAAGGGGGTACTGTTGTACGAAGAATACCTCTGGTAAGCATGATTGCATCGGCATAGGGCATGAGCGGCACAATGTTGACGTCAGGGCGTTCAAGTCCGGTAGTAGGGCCCTGAAAATAGCCGTGATCGATAGCGAACATGACCGTTCTGCCCGTATCCGGCCTGAAAATCCTCGACATGCGGTTTTTCATCCCCCAGTCAAGCGAGTGCGCGCCTTTAAGAAAAAATCCGTGTTTCTCAACAGGAATGTCGGTATAGTACTCTTTTGCCTGTTTATCCTTGTCATATTCAGCCATGATAATCTTTCTCCTGTTTCGGTTATGGTTTATTTACAATCTGCTCAACCCGTGTAATGACCGCAGATCAACGAAGAGCGGCAGCAATGTTGCCGCCGTCAACCGTGACGATAGAACCGGTCGTTTTTGTTTCAAGAGCCTGGTGCACAAAAGCCTCGGCGACGTCTTCGGCCGTGACCTCAACCTGAAGCAGGTTGCCGGCCATGTACTCCCGTTCGCTCAGCCCACGGGCCTTCGAGCGGGTTTTGATCATTTCATCGGTCAGAAGACCGGTACGGATACGGTCGGCATTGATGCCGTTGGCCCGAATGCCGTCGCGTCCGTGATCGAGCGCATACTGGCGCACAAGAAACATCGTTGCCGCTTTGGGCAGCCCGTAAGGGCCGAAATCGGGGCCGGGGTTTACCGCCTGCTTGGACACGTTGAAAAGCAGAACGCCACCGGTGCCCTGCAGTTTCATGATTCTGACCGCCTGCTGCGCAATGGACTGATGCGAGAAGAAATTCAATTCGAAGCTCCGGCGAAGCACTTCGTCAGCAACGTCGCCGATCCTTCCCTGCAATGCGACTCCTACATTCGATACGAGAATGTCGAGACCTCCGAATCGTCTACAGACCGCGTCAAAGGCTCGCTTTACCGCATTGCGGTCGGTAACGTCGCACGCTATGGAGAGCACCCCTCCGCCAAGCTCTGCAGAGGCACGTTCAAGCGCCTCCGGGTTCAGATCGACGATTACCAGCTCCGCTCCCCTCTGCCGAAACGCTTTGGCCGTAGCGAGCCCGATGCCGCTTGCAGCGCCGGTAACGAGAGCCACCTTGCCGGCAAACACATCGTGACGGACTTTCTTCATTTTCGCCTGCTCCATCTCCCAGTACTCGATATTGAAAACATCCCTCTCGGTAATCGACTCGAAGGTTCCGACCGATTGCGCATCGAGAATTGCCGAGGCTGTGCTCTCGGCGATATCGGCATTAACCGAGGCCGCCTGGGCTGTCTTTCCGAGACCGAACAGTCCGAGCCCGGGTACAAGAACAACTCTCGGAAGCGGATCGAGCATCGTCACCTGCATGCCCGAAGCCTGCTGCTGACGCTGAAAATAAGCGAGATATTCCGCTTTATACCGCTCCACAGCCTCATGAACGGCACTCTTGAACCCCTCGGGATCAAGAGTGTCCGGAGCCGGAACCACGAGCGGCCGGTTTTTTGTCCGGATAATGAAATCCGGCGTCATGGCGCCTCTGCCGCTTACTTCTTCAAGCTCGATACCGTTTACGTATTGCAGTATATCCGGGGATGAGCGGAAATCAAGCACGAACTGGTTGTATTCGAGCGAGCCGGAAGATTTTTCTTCGACAACCGCGCCTCTGATAACGGGTGCGACATCTTCGAGCAAAGCGACTGCCGCGGGCAGGGAGATCGAGGGGAAAACCTTTCTTCCGGCCCGGGCAATGCGATCTTCAAGTTTCGAGACGCTTTCTATCATGCAATCATAGGCGGCAGCCGCAGTGTCTGCCAGCGTCACGAGACCGTGTTTCTGAAGAACAAGTCCCCTGATGGCCGGAGCGTTGCTGTATGCTTCTGCAGCAGAACGCGCAAGACCGAGCCCCGGCTTGATATAAGGCACAAGACCGAACTCCTCTCCGAGTACCTCCCTGCAGAGTTCTGCGCCGTTCGGCTGATTGCTGAGCGTCAGCAGCGCTGTCGAGTGAGTATGAAAAATAAACCTGTGAGGAAGAAACGCATGCAGCAGAGTCTCGATCGAAGGTGAAAGCGAGTTATTGACCATATGATCGGTCAGATAGAAAAGATTCAGATAAAGAAAGTTCTTGAACTCCCTCGTCGAAAACCTCTGCATATCTTCCTCACTGCGGCGTTCTCCGGTAGCATAGAGATGCTGCAGCTTCTGCAGGGGTTCGATCCTGACCGGCGTAAAATCGTGTGCGCCCAGAGCAGCCAGATCGACGCCGCTCCCTTTGATGAAAATAACGTTAACCCGGTTACCGATAATGTCGTGCAGCTCGCTTTTCACCGAGGTATTGCCGCCGCCATGCATCACCAGACTGCTCTCCCTTCCGAGCAGACGGGAGGCATAGACCAGTTCGGCAAGTTCCGCAGGAATATCGTCCGCACTGCACTGCCCGTTCACCGAGCACAGAAGATCCGCATCGTTCCATAGATTTTGCATGAGAAATACCGCTGTCTTATACCGTTTCGAGGTTGTTAAAAAAAAATTCCGTGATCCAGTGTGGTTCCATTCAGCCCATGGAAGCCTTTTTCTTTTTATGCCATCTTTCGATAAAGAAACCTGAAAGATAGATAACGAGAAATCCGGGAATGACCACCGCAAGATAGGTCATTTTATCGCCAACGGTCTGGAGCTGTCCTGAAACCCAGATCATCCATGCAAGAACAAACCAGAATGGACCGACGAACACGAAGGTGATGTTCCAGAGAGCAGTAAAACTGTATTTCATATCATCATGTTGCAGGA
This sequence comes from Pelodictyon luteolum, assembly GCA_020721225.1. Lineage (GTDB taxonomy): Bacteria > Bacteroidota > Chlorobiia > Chlorobiales > Chlorobiaceae > Chlorobium > Chlorobium luteolum_C. The sequence goes on from DYNE01000005.1 coordinate 51,442, forward strand.
TAATGTGACAGATTAAAAACCTCAGATACGACCATCGAGCCGTAATTTCCGTTCGTTGAGTTTTTCCAGAATAATTCTTACGAGATACTGAAGCGCATTGATGACATAGGTAAAATATGCAAGAAATGCCTCCCAGATAAGCACATCTTCCGGATAACCAAGGAAGGCCAGAACAAAATAAAACAGATGAAACGCCGCTGCCACAGTGCTTCCTATATCCTCCCAGAGAAACTCTTTCGAATAGACCCACTTGTCGAAAATCTCCTTTTCGAAAAACATCCCGGTAATGAAAAGAAGCGCAAAAAAAAGAGTCTTGAAAAGAATCACGACGCTTACCCAGTAAAAATCCGTAATAAACAGTCCGTTCGCATAGAGGATGGTAATGGTAACACCAGCCACAAATATAAGAAACTGGATAGGCGCAAGAATGATCTGTATATCGGTCCAGATCGATGCATTACGCTTGACAAGCTGTTCGGGAGTATAACGGGGCATGCAATCGGATGTTCTTTTTACTGAAAAAATATACGTACAGGCAAAAGGAATGGCGGATGGGTCACTTGAAACGTAAAGCTTGGAATATAGTAAAATGGAAGGGAGAGAAAAAGCCGTAGCAAAGAGGCGCCGGTTCATCATAAAGAAAAGATCACTCTCGACTTTCCAGGGAAACCAAAGAGAGATGATTTTTTTAAAAAAAATTGATCTATCTTTAGAGCTGAGCCATTCTGCGATTTTCCTTATCAGGAAACGAGTGTGTTCTTATTTTTTTGGAGTTTTTTTCAATTTTGCACGTTTCACCGGATGTACATGCTGAAACCTGAAGAGACAAGGCCGCTGAAAATCCTCCTTATTTCGCCACAGGGGAAAATGGATGACGACAGCAACCAGAAACCCCTGTTCCATATGGCGCTTGCCGTTCTGGTAAGCCTGACGCCCCCGCAGCATGAGATCGAACTTGTCGACGAACACTTCCACGATCCGATAGACTACGATGGCAAGTACGATGTTGTCGGCATTACCTCCAGAACACTTGAAGCCACAAGGGCGTATGAAATTGCCGACACCTTCAGGGCTCACGGCAAAAAAGTGGTGCTGGGAGGTCTGCATATTTCCTTCAATGCCGAAGAGGCGGCAAAGCATGCCGATTGTATCGTTATCGGCGAAGCCGATAATCTCTGGACAACGATACTCGACGACGTTGCCGGCAACTCACTGAAATCCACCTATAATTCAAAAGATTTTCCGCCGGTCAAGGAGATCACGCCGATCGATTATGCCCGAATTGCAAAAGTGTCGAAACGGGAAAAAGTGGACGGCACGAAATCGATTCCCATCTACGTGACCCGCGGATGCCCCTTCAACTGCTCGTTCTGCGTAACGCCTAATTTTACGGGAAAACAGTATCGCGCACAGAAACCGGAACTCCTTAAAGAGCAGATCGAGTCCGCAAAAAAGCATTTCTTCAAGGCGAACGGACGCACAGCGAAACCCTGGTTCATGCTGACGGACGAAAATCTCGGCATCAACAAAAAACGGCTATGGGAGTTCCTCGACCTCCTCAAGGAGTGCGATATAACCTTCAGCGTCTTTCTGAGCGTCAACTTCCTCGAAGATCCCGAAACCGTTAAAAAGCTCGTGGACGCCGGCTGCAATTTCGTGCTTGCCGGACTCGAGTCAATCAAGCAGAGCACTCTTGAGGCCTATAACAAGGGACATGTCAATTCAGCAGAAAAGTATTCAAAAATCATCGATGACTGCCGAAAAGCAGGCCTGAACATTCAGGGAAACTTCCTGATGAATCCAGCGATCGATACCTTCGAAGATATCGACGAATTGGTGAAATTCGTGACAAAGAACCATATCTTCATGCCGATTTTTCAGATCATTACCCCTTACCCCGGCACACAGATGTACTGGGAATACAAAAACAAGGGACTGATAACCGATGAAGACTGGGAAAAATACAATGCACTGCACCTGGTCATCAAATCAGACCGTTACGATCCCCTGCTCTTCCAGTACAAGGTGCTCAAGAGCTATACCGACATCTACTCCTGGCGCCACATCGCAGCCAGAACCTGGTATAACCCGAAAAAAATGATCAACCTGATCACCAGTCTCGCATTCCGCAACCACCTGCGCAACCAGCTTGCCGAATTCGAACGTCAGCACGGCATCAATCCCAAAATACTCGAAGGCATAAAATAACCCGACCCCGTCTCAGCAGCACACCGCGCCTTAAAAAGGATGCGGCGGTGCTGTGGCAGCAAAAATCGGAAACGGGGATCCTCCGTTTGAACACCATCTCCTGTTTTTTTCATTGTATTTCACCCGTAATACTATATTCAAGCGGCAAAACCATCACCAGCTGCTGCAACTACATATAAATCAGTACGATATCCAAACAACACTCCATAATGAAACACTTCACGAAAAAACGACAGGGATAATCCTGCTTTCGTCACTCGTCCTTTTTACCGCATGTTCAAAATCCGACAACCCGGTATCCAACGCACTCTCTTCACTCTCTTCTGAATCCCAACCAAAACGTTACGAGATAAAATCAGGTATCGTGCACTATGAACCGCTGAATCTCATGGGCATGGGAACAACTACCGAAACCCTCTATTTCGACGATTATGGCCGAAAAGAGGCCGTGGAAACGATTACGGAATCAAACGTGATGGGAATCAAAACCTATGAACACCGGGTTCAGATCACGGACGGTACGATCGTAATTTCCTGCGAAATCAAGAAAACCGTCAACGGCAAGGATGAAACAAGCAAGGTTGCCCAGAAGGGAGATATCAGCGCATTTCAGGACATGGCGAAGATGATGGCCACGACGATGGACATCAACGACCTGAAGAAAAATATGGATTATCGCGAGGAGGGAACGGAAACGATCGCAGGCGTAACCGGCAAAAAGTATTCGATAGCCATGAACAAGGTACAGCCCGATACACGCATTTACGGTGTCATGTACAAAAACATCGTGATGAAAAGCGAAACGGGCACCGTCAGCAAAAAAGCCGAACGTATCGAGGAAAACGCAGCCGTACCGGCATCGAAATTCGCAATTCCGGAGGGATACACCGTGGAAGAGGTCAACCTTGCCGAAGAGATGGAAAAGACTGGCTTGGGAGAATCTGAAGAGTAAGAAAAAAACCGACAATCAACATCGCGGAATACCGGACGCCGTCACCCGGCAAAAGCGTCCGGTCTTCAAGCCCTTAACGCTATATGGTCAATGCCCCCCTCTCTCCTCCGTCGGCTGTTGCTGCACACCGTACTCCGAAACCATTGCCATTGAAAACGAATTCTCCCGACTGAGCGCTGGGAGCTTGTTCAGGCTGATTCCCGGCATCATAACGGAAGGCAACGGAAAAAGAGCGATTTCCCGCTGAAAAAAAACCTTCCTGCGGCTACGAATACTATTTACGGAACCTCCAGTACCGCCCTTTCGGGGTATCGACCGGCTGGAGAGAAAAACGCTCCGAGGCGGGAAGCCCGCGATTGATGATGTAGAACATGTCCCCAAGCACGCTTCTCGATTGCCCGTAATAGGAGTGTCCGAGAAAACCGTCGCTGGCGTCTGTGGCATCAACGGTTTCGATGCCCGGAACGATAAGCGGAATATCTCCGACTTCACCGGCCCTCGGATTGCCGTTGACATTTTCAGAGATCCTGAGCGCATTGTCCGAACGCGAAGCGTAGAGCGTTACCGGCACTCCGTTGCCGGCCAGGGATGGTGCAAGTTCCCGTCTGAAGCGTTCCGCATTGATATCCGGCGCGGCGAGCACGATGGCTGCGAAACGGGAAAGCAGTTCGGGGCGCTCTTTTGCAAGCATGATGAAAGCCGAGGTCAGGGCACGGGTTCCCATGCTGTGGGCAAGCAGATAGATGCCTGCGTTGCCGGAACGCTCGGCTATACCGGAAAGAAAACGATATAGATTGCCTTCGGTTTCGACAACGCTCCGTTCGTCCTCACGATATGAGCCGAGCGAAGCGTCCGATGGCCAGCTGTAGACCAGCGGCGTGCCTCTGAAATCGAGATCGGAGGTCATCTGGGCCATGCGCAGGGCGGCGGTCTCGAAACTTATATTGAAACCGTGAACAAATACCAGAGCAGTTTTCCGGTTGCCGTCCCGCTGCATGAAGAGCCCCAGTTTATCAAAAAAAACCTGCTTGTCGAGGGTCTCGATCGATAGAAGTTCAAAATGACGTTCCGGATGCATACGCAGCACCGGCATTTCAAGCTCGGCTATCCGGTGCTTTTGCGGCACCGAAACAGTGCAGGTACCATACTGCAGCGGAGCATGATCCGAATTGTAAAACTCCCCCGGTTCGCTGCTTCCGGACCTGGCCCGGTCGGTCGCGTAAAACAGCGAAAGAATCGGGCGTTGCTGCACAGCCTGAAAGGAGGCTGTGCACCCGGCAAGTTCCAGCGCCAGCAACAGCATGGCAAAAACAGTTCTGAACGTATGTATCATTGATGGCCTGCCATTCGTTACAGGATTCGGGTCCCGAACAGGCAACCAGAGCACGACGTGCTCTACAGTAGCAATATAGATACCCCGGAGCATTTATCTACAAACGGAAAAAGGAGTATAGCTTCGCAGGAGTATCATTCGCTCCGCGAACGATACTCCTGATCTCCGCCAACAAACTGCTCACTATCCACAATTCTTATCTTTCCATTCCATCATCGCTTGATCCCGGATTATAAGTGTATTATTGAAACAGAAGTGGAATAACACCGATAAACACAGCGATCAAAACCTGTAATATAACTTTTCGGACAAGCACAGACGTACTATACAGATGAATTGCCTATTTTGTGATCTTGCCAGGATTGCCTTATGATTGTGTATAAAATCTCTGAACATTAGCCCCTTCAGGTGTATGCAGTCCCATCAATGGACTGTGGAAAGAATAATATTATATCAAAACGAATAAAATCAATGTTCGGTGTGGAGGTAAAATGAGCAATAATATACTAAAAAAATACATAAAAAGAGCTGAACAAATTATCGGGAAACGCACCCCCGCTGAAATCGCACACGACGATGCAGTCTTAGCCGGGTTGGAGATGGGCTTCCCCATAGAGGCTGCGCTCGCGAACGCTGCGCAGAAACACCCGTCCGAAGCACTGCAATGGGATAATTACAACATAGGCAACATCGCATCGCATTACGACTACCTGAAAGAACATGCCCGGATCCTGAAAATGATGCAGGGCAATAAACCAGCATGACATTGCAAAGCTCTTGCATACACATTTCCTCGTCACGAAAGCTTTCGGGTGAAAGGGAACAGATTTCAAGCACCAGCAAAACCGACTTATCAATCAAATAACAAAAAAGAGTAAGAAATCAGGGCCGTAAGTAAACGAGATAAAAAAACACATCGAGCCAATTTCTCCGCCGATCATCCACGCATCAACATACTGACCCCTGCCCTTGAAATACCCGGCATCCTTGCAACATCCGCATGCAACGATCCCAATTCAATCACGAACTTTCTTCCAGAATTCCGTCTTATCGAAGAGTACTCCCTGTTCCGACTACCAGCCTGAAGTACTTCCACCGACAATCCTTTTTCAGAGGACTGCCGTTCGAGCATCCCATGGACATCGACCTGTCTCAACCTCATCGACACCATATCTTTCTGTAACTCCCCCACATCGCCGAGAACCTCTTCGACAAACTCTCCGCTTTCCAAAATCCGCTCATCGCTGAACTGCCGCTCGCCCCGCTGCCGCATCGACTTTCCTGCAAAAAAACCATATCCGATTCTTAGCCACAACACCTCCTCTCGTATCAGGATGCGGAATAAGCAATGCCCCTGTCAAGCCCGATTCATAATGCTATAAATGCCGTAATGCGGAGTGTCTCGTAATGAGACATATCGGACTGATAAAATCGTATTTCAAAGCATCATGAAACAACTCTATCCAATAATAATAATTAATCTAATTATATATAAAAGCCATAAAACACTTCTATAAAACAATATAGACAATACAAAGCTCTCCTGTTCTGAAGCCTGGCATAGTACTTGTGACTATACAGCCAGAAATCTTCAATGAACGAAATGACTGAACGGGAGAGTCAACATGAAAAAGAGCTTCATCACTACACTGGCAACAACCGCGATACTGGTCATCAGCTCGATATTCACAACTGGAGTTTCTTATGCATCGATCTTCCTGCCAGCGGCTACGCTGCAGGAAGCCGAACAGATCGCCAAACAGTCTTATCGCTTCATCATCTACAAAAACAGCCAATACGGAGAATCCATACCTGAGGAAGCACGCCTGGATCGCCTCAACAGAATCAATCGCGAACTCCATAGAATGCAGGAAGAACTTGCGCTTAACCTCCCCGTCGTCAGCAGATTACACATGATCGCAAGAAACAGGGGAATCTATAATCCGACACGTGATGAAATCGTTTTCTCGATGAAAAACACGGAGCATACGATCCGCCATGAGTTAGGACACGTCATTGATATCAGGATGGGGATCAACAACTCCGAATGGAAAAATCTGGTCAGAACCCTTCAGGAAAAATACGGTTTCGCTCCGAGTTCCTATGCAAGAACAAACGATGCCGAATACTGGGCCGAAGCTTTCGCATACTATACTTCCCCGGAGTATGGAAAGAGCATCAAGAAATATCCGGTGGAACTTGAACGCTATATGGTCAAAGTTCTTGATGGCATGAAAAATACAGGAGGAAGCAATCTGGCATACAACAAGAACAAGTAATGAAACTCTCTTCCTGGAAAATTTTATTCAGCAAGCCCTATATTATTCTCTGCCTTTCAATCGCTGCACCGTTGTACACTATACCCCGAAACGGTTGTACAATTTCACCGGAATAGTCACTACAAAGGCGAAAACAAAATGACCCCTTGATTTTATTGGCTTTCCGGGCGAGTCAGGGATGCAAGTGTATGAAGTCAGTACCCGCTTTATTTCATTGATTTGTGGCGACCATGGTTACATTTTCTCCGGGAATTCAGGCTACAAAAAAAAGCGGCATAAAAGCCGCCTTTTTCAGAAAACATGGTTAATTCCGAAACGATCAGGCACCTGCCATCATCGCCTCCACATCCTCCTCAACCGTTCCGATACCCTTGATGCCGAACTTCTCGACAAGCACCGCTGCCACGTTTGGCGTGAGAAATTCGGGAAGCGTCGGTCCGAGACGGATGCCTTTCACTCCGAGATAGAGTAGCGCAAGCAGCACGGTAACGGCTTTCTGCTCGTACCAGGCGATGTCGAAGGAGATCGGAAGGTCATTGATGTCCTCCAGACCGAACACCTCCTTGAGCTTCAGCGCGATGACGGCAAGCGAGTAGCTGTCGTTGCACTGGCCGGCGTCGAGCACGCGAGGAATGCCGCCGATATCGCCGAGCTGCAGCTTGTTGTAGCGGTACTTCGCGCAACCGGCCGTCAGGATGATTGTATTGTCAGGCAGCGCTCCCGCCACATCGGTATAGTACTGGCGCGAGTTGTGGCGTCCGTCGCATCCGGCCATCACCACGAACCGCTTGATCGCACCGGACTTCACGGCATCGACAACCTTGTCGGCAAGCGCAAGCACCTGATTATGCGCAAAGCCGCCCACGATCTCGCCGTTCTCGATCTCTTTCGGCGCAGGGCATCCTTTTGCCTGTTCGACCAGCATGGAAAAATCCTTGCTGCCGCCTTCGGGACGCGCGGCGATATGTTTGAGCCCTGCGTAACCAGCCATGCCTGTGGTGTACATCCGGTTGCGGTAGGACTCCCTCACCGGCACTATGCAGTTGGTGGTCATGAGAATCGGCCCATTGAACGACTCGAACTCGCGGTCCTGCGCCCACCATGAGTTGCCGTAGTTGCCGACGAAATGCTTGTACTTCTTGAACGCCGGATAGTAATGTGCCGGAAGCATCTCGCAGTGGGTATAGACGTCCACACCGGTTCCCTCGGTCTGCTTGAGCAGCTCCTCCATGTCGCGCAGGTCGTGGCCGGAGATGAGGATGCCGGGATTCGTGCCGACACCGGTACTGACCGTGGTGATTTCAGGATTGCCGTAGGTTTCGGTGTTGGCCTTGTCCAGCAGCGCCATGGCTTTCACGGCGACGCCTCCGGTTTCGAGCACCAGAGCGGTAAGCTCGTCGGCGCCGAGCGGTTTAAGCAGCGATGCAAGCCCCTTCACATAGAAATCGTAGATCTCCTGATCTTCGTAACCGAGTACCGCTGCATGATCGGTGTAGGCCGCAAGCCCCTTGAGGCCGTAGAGCACAAGGCTTTTCAGCGAACGGAGATCCTCATTCTCGCTGAGCGATTCGATGCCGCACGTCACGGCTTTCTGCAGAAACTCGTCCCTCGTGCGTCCGTTCCAGACTGCGGCATCGTGTGAAGGTACCTCACCAAGCGAACCCTTCAGCTCGTCGCGCCTGTCGAGCGTAGTGCAAATCTGCCGGACGATGGCCTCGTCGTCGAAGTTGGTGTTGGTAACAGTCACGAAGAGCGACTCGCTGATCAGCCGGCCGTACTCCGCCGGAATCTGACCTTCAATACCTTCAGCGCAGAGCGCAAGCCCTTCGGCGGCATACACCAGCACATCCTGCAGTTTTGCAGTCCACTCATCCTTGCCGCAAACCCCTCTTGCCGTACAGCCGGTTCCCCTGACGCTCTCCTGGCATTGATCGCAATACATTCCCATTAGATCCTCCGTTGTGTTGTTTTCGGGAAGGTTCCCTGTTTTTGTTCATGTCCGGGGTCCCACCAGAGCGGCAATCTTTCTATCCCCCGCCGCACCCTCGCTGTCCCCTTTTTTCTCTTTCAATAAAGCCCTTTGCATGAACGCCGTGCAGAGCAGGCGTTTGTTGTTCGGACGGCGCTCTATGATCGCACTGCAATCCTCGATGGCATCGTCGATCTCTCCCAGTTCGGCTCGGGCGATTGCCCGGTTGCCGTAAGCCATAACCGCCTCGCGGAACCGCAGCCCGAGCTTCAGCGCCATGGTGTAGTCCGCCACGGCACCCGTGAAGTCCCCGGTGCTGCTCTTCGCGTTGGCACGGTCATACCACCCTTCGGCATGTTCCGGATGGCGATCGATAACCTTCGTGATCTCCTCGGCGGTGCCGCGATACCCTCCAAGCGCGTCTTTCAGCATTTTACACCCACTCCTCGCTGAGTTTGTTCCCCTGCACGCCGATAACGATCTTCCTGACCGGAACCTTGCGCTTTGCGCGCTTCTGCGCTTCCGAAACGATCGACATGAGCCCTCCGCAGCAAGGAACCTCCATGATGACCACCGTGATGGTGTTGATGCGCGCCATGTCTATCATGGCCACAAGCTTTTCGACATAAACATCCATGCCGCTGTCGAGCTTCGGGCATGCGACGGCAAGCGTCCTGCCGCGAAGCAGCGAGCGGTGGAAATCTCCGGCAGCAAATGCCGTACAGTCGGCGGCAAGCAACAGATCGGAACCCTCGTAGTAAGGAGCCAGCGGAGAGACGAGGTGCAGCTGAATCGGCCATTGGCGAAGTTCGCTGGAAGCCGCAGTCTCGCGAGCTGCAGGCGTCGCTGACGCAGAATGCCCGTTAACGGAACGGAAATCCATCGTCCGGCTGCCCGGACAGCCTCCGCCGTGATGCCCATGGGCCTGAGGAGCGTGCTCCGCCTGATGACACGATACCGCAGCCTCCTGGCCCACAAGCTCGAGCGGATTGGAAATGCCTGCCGCTTCGAGATAGTCGAGCGCATCCTGCAGATAGTCGTGCGCGCCGTGGTCGCGCAGGTGCCGCAGATGCGCGGCGATAACGTTCTGCCCGCCCCTGACGATGCTCTCCTGCATCACCCGCTTCTCGTCGTACGGCTCCGCCTCCCGCTCTTCGATACGCATCGCTCCGGTCGGGCAGTGGCCGATGCATGCCCCGAGCCCGTCGCAGAAAAGATCGCTGACGAGTCGGGCCTTGCCGTCTATCAGTTGCAGTGCGCCCTCAGGGCATCCCGGTATGCAATCGCCGCAACCCGTGCACTTTTTTTCATCTATGGTGATGATCTGACGTTTCATGCCTGTATGACCCCTTTTGTTTCGTGTTTAATATCCTTCCCATTCCCTGTAAGCGCTCCATCCTCCCCTGCAGCAGAGGCGGCCGGAATGCATCCGTTAGCGCTTCCGGAGTTGGCGGCCTCCAGATCTCGCAGCAGCTTGCCTGTCGTGATGTTGTCGAACTCTCTCTCGACCACCTGCTCGATGCGCATGATCTCGTGACGCAGCACGCAACGGGCACGGTTGGCGCATATCTGCTTGCGGAACATGCACTCCGAAACCTGCACCCTGCCCTGGAATATCTCGATCAGCTCCCTGACCCGTATGTCGTCCGGTGCTTTTGCAAGCATGAAGCCACCGCCCGCGCCCTCTTTTGAAGAGACAAGACCGTGACGGATCATCTCCTGAAGCAGCCTGCGCAGAAACTGATAGGGAATATCCTGCTCCCCTGCGATAGACCTTGCCGAGAGATACCCTCCATTTGCAAATCCAAGCGACAGCAGGGCCCTGATGGCGTAGTCGGTATTTTTTGTGAGTACTTTCATGGTTTTTTTAAATGATACCAATTTAGTATCAGTTAATTGAAAGCAACAATCTTTTTTAATAATTCCTTGAGATTGAAATTTTTTTTCGGAAGTGCGTACCGAAGTATTGAAAAGCGGAAAAACGGCGTGGTGCCAAACGACAGCAGTTGTGACAGGAACAAGGGTTTTGTAGATTTAATAACAAAGCCATTATGGCTCTGACCATTTGCCCGACAGGTAAGTCGAAAACAAAAAAAAGCGCCGACCCATGATCCAAAGGCTATACATCCACAACTACCGATGCCTTGAGAACTTCGAGCTGAATCTGAAAGAGCTGCAATCGGCACTTCTCATCGGAAAAAACGGTACCGGTAAATCGACGATCTCCTGCGTACTCCAGCTGTATCAGTCTATCGGTCGAGGAATCAACAGCGTAAAAGAGCTGGGAAATAAACCACTTAACCTTCTCCGCCCAAAAGACTTTTATAGAGGAAGAACCGAGGTCCCGATGCGTTTTGAAATCGAGGTCTTGCTGGACAATCAGGTGTATACCTATACCCTCGCGTTTGATCTGCCGGGAAATTTCCAAAAGCTCAGAGTTATCGAAGAGCGGCTGACCGTCTCGGATAACCTGATCTTTAACCGCAAAGAAGCGCTGGTTACGCTTACAAGAAAATCGACAGGCTCTATCCACCATGAATCGCAGTTCTCGGTTGACTGGCATCTGATCGCCCTCCCGGTTATTCAGGAACAATCGGAACAGGACCCGCTTCATATTTTCAAAACCTGGCTTGCCAACATGATTATTCTTTCACCAATTCCAGCTAAAATCATCGGGGAATCCAGCGAAGAAACTTTTGAAATCAACCGTGATGGATCGAACTTTGCCGACTGGTTTACAGGACTGCTGAAAATCTACCCGGCAGCTTATACAACCATCGACAATTATCTGCGTGAAATTTTCCCTGATATACTGGATATTCGGAACAAGACAATCGGAGAAAACGCCAAAAGCATGGTGATTCAGTTCGAAGCAGACAAGGCCATTCTCAGGCTCGACTTCGACGACCTCTCCGATGGGGAAAAATGTTACTTTCTTTGCGCACTGGTTATTGCGGCAAACAAATGTTACGGCCCCATCTTCTGTTTCTGGGATGAGCCTGACAACTATCTCTCATTGCCGGAAGTCGGGCATTTCATCATGGCGCTTCGCCGCTCGTTCAGGGAGAGCGGTCAGATTCTGGTAACATCCCACAATGAGGAGACCATCCGCAAATTCCCGAATGATAACATCTTTGCCCTCGACCGGAAAAGCCATCTCGAACCGACATTGATCCGGCTGCTCAGCGACATTCCCTTTGAGGGAAGTCCGGCTGACGCGCTGATTCGTGGAGAGATCGAGCTATGAGAAATCTGTACAAGCCACATGTTCTTGTACTGCCCGAAGACGAAGCAGATCAGCAACTTGCTAACGGTATCAAGCTGTCGCTCAATATAAATAACCAAGCGCTCATTATTGACAAGCCAGCTAAAGGGTGGTTGAATGTGGTGAAAAAATTCACAGCACAGGTTCCGGAAATGCGGAGATATCAATCTCGCATTGTTGTTCTTCTGATTGACTTCGACTGTAAAACAAAAGGAACAACTCCGGAAAAGCGCTTCTCTAAGGTTACAAATGAGATACCTGAAGATCTCAGAAGCAGGACATTCGTCCTGGGAACACTCGTTGAACCGGAAAACTAAAAACAAAGCTCTCAATGGGTCTGGAGCATATTGGTGAAACCCTCGCCGAGGATTGCCCCGACAAGCAGAATCCATTATGGAATGATGATATGCTCAAACATAATGCCCCGGAGCTGGAGAGACTGCTTGAATCGGTAAGGCATTTTCTTTTCAGTAAATAGCAACACATTAACCCGGATTGTGTTGCGAGTTTTTCCCCGAGTTCCGTCGGATTTATTCATAACGGCTTTTACCCGTCGGACAAACATATTTAAACGCTTACCGGTAATAATCACCAATTTAAGAGAATCCCTTACTTGATCCCGCAACAGGAACCAGTTCGCCCGAGCTTCGCAGATGGTTGTTGTTTCGCTTTTCAGGATAAACGAAACCGGCTGAACTTTCTGCTTACCGCTTCTGGTTCTTATATTGGCTTAAGCGCCATCCGGATCCCTGCCGGAAACATTGCTCCAAACAAAATCCGATATACCCGACATCATGCTGCAGCTCAGAACCGCCGGCTATAAAGCGCTTGACATCCTCCGCACAGAGGGTGCTGTTCCTTTTCCATGGAAGAGCACCGGCGAACTCGAAGAGAGAACCGACAAGCTCATGCAACGTTTTTTTGAGGAAAGAGCTGCTGTATCGAAAGAGCTGGGGGCAGGGTTTCTTCTGGCGGAAGAACTCGACCGCCTCCTGCGTACCGAAGAGCCGGAAATCATGGACAGCGAAAACCTGGCCGCAACCGAGAAACTCGCCATAGTACGAGCTCTCGACAGGCAGAACAGCGTCATGGGCCTTTACTCACGTTATGCAGCTCTGCTTCTCCCTCTTGTCCGGGATATCGCATCAAGGACACAGAGCCGGGTCAGGCTGCTCGAACTGGCCGGCGGAACCGGAGGACTTGCCCTGGCCCTCGCCTCCGAAGCACAAAAGCAGAATCTGCCTCTTTCGGTAACAGGATCTGACGTCGTTCCGGAGTATATTCGGGAAGCAAAGCGTGTCGCTCTGGAAAAAGGGCTGCCGGTAACCTTCAGGCTGCTCGACGCATTCGACATGAATACCGGTCAGCATGAAACATTCGATATCATCCTGATCTCCCAGAGTCTCCACCATTTCACGCCGGGACAACTCGCCGTGATGATCGCGAATGCAGAAAAGCGGAACGCTTCGGCATTTGTAGGGATAGACGGATACCGCGACCTCCTGCTGGGCATCGGCATGCCGCTCGCCGCAGGCCTTCAGGGAATCCCGGCATTCACCCTGGACGGGCTCACCTCAGCCCGAAAATTCTACTCGGAACCGGAGCTTCGGCTTATTGCTGAAACAGCCGTCGCTCCCGGGCGTTACGCCATCGGGTGCTCATGGCCGATGACCGTGCTGACCGTACGATTCGACGACGGCGAACCTGCAATCTGCACGCGGTTCGCATGAACCTCAGATGCCGGCGATAGTGCGTCATAAAAGAATACACAGCAACCACTAACCAAACCAACAAACAACAATGAACATCGGAAAACTTGCAGGCACAGCGCTTATCGCTCTTGCCGCAATCCAGCTTATCCCCTACGGCAGGGATCATCAGAATCCTCCGGTTACCGGTGAACCCGAATGGGATTCGCCAAGAACCCGTGAGCTTTTTTTTCAGGCCTGCAAGGACTGCCACTCGAATGAAACCACCTGGCCATGGTACAGCTCGGTAGCTCCGGCGTCATGGCTGGCACAGGTCGATGTAAACATAGGACGAAAGAAATTCAACGTATCCGAGTGGGGAAGAGAAGAAAAAAACGAAGGCGACGAAGCGGCCGGTGAGGTCAGAGAGGGAAAAATGCCCCCATGGTTCTATCTGCCTGCCCATCCTGAAGCCAAACTCGGCGATACGGAAAAAGAGGAACTGGTCAACGGACTTGTCGCCACTTTCGGAGATAAAAAGAAAGAAAAAGCCGAAAAGCCCTGATCTCCCTTTTTCCGTCTGCGTGACAACGCGCCTGCGATGTGGCGGTAGTGCTGCTGTTCAAATCAGTGCCCCCCGCCGCATTTGCGGAAATCCGGATGCATGCCGTACAGGCATACCGATTGGTTTTTCTGTCGAAAGCATATACCTTACAGCTGAACGGGTTCCGTTTATTCAAGCCTTATCAGCACTTTCATGAATCCTGGCCTGCATTCCAGAAAAGCAATTCTTTCCGAACAGAACTATCTTCTCCATATAGCCCTGCTGCTCGCTACCGTCGTCTGCACGCTCTGGGCAGGGGCATTCTGGACCGGCCGTCCTGTCCGGTTCGACAGCCCGCAAGGCCTGCTCGAAGAGCTGAGCTACGGAGTACCCTATTCGGCATCACTCCTGCTGTTCCTCGGCACCCATGAGTTCGGCCACTTTTTTGCCGCACTGCTGCACCGGATACGGGCGACCCTCCCTTATTTCATTCCCGTTCCGCCGCTGCCGTTTCTCCTTAACCTCGGCACCATGGGAGCAGTTATAAAAATAAGGGAGAGAATTCCCGATACAAGGGCGTTGTTCGATACCGGAGCCGCCGGCCCCTTAAGCGGTTTTGTCGTATGCATCGGCCTTCTGCTTTACGGTTTTCTGAATCTTCCGCCCGATACATACATCTATTCGATTCATCCCGAATACCTTGCCTCGGGAGGCATACCCGAACAAGCGCCCGAAGGCTCGCTCTTCCTTGGAAAAAACCTGCTCTGGCTGATCCTTGAATGGCTGATCCGCCCGGAAAATCTTCCACCGATGACAGAAATGTATCACTACCCGTTTCTGTTTACCGGCTGGCTCGCCTCATTCGTTACGGCGCTTAACCTGCTTCCCGTAGGACAGCTGGATGGAGGACACGTCATCTATGCCATGTTCGGCAGAAAGGGGCACCTGAAAGCGGCAAAAACCTTTCTTGCGTTTATTTTCATACTGGCGCTGCCATCATTTGTCGAACTGATTACCTCACTGCTCCCCGGTCTGCAGAGCCCTGTTCCTGAGTGGATACTGCAATGGTCGTGGCCGGGATGGATGTTCTGGTTTTTCATTCTCCTTCGCTTCATCCGCATAGGTCATCCCCCGACCGCCTGCGACCATCCCCTCGACAACAGGAGAACGGCAATCGGATGGCTGGCCATTATCATCTTTTTTCTCTCTTTCACTCCGGTACCGTTCGGCATCATATGAACAGAACCACTGACGGGCACTACCTGCTCAACTGCTCCGGCCGCACACTCGATCTACGCAACAGCGCTGCCGTTATGGGTATTGTCAATCTTACGCCTGACTCCTTTTCCGACGGAGGCATGTTTCAGGAATCGGGAGGCGATACCGACCTTTCACGCGCCGTGGAGTACGCCCTGTCGATGGAGAGGGATGGCGCACTCATCATCGACATCGGAGGAGAGTCTACCAGGCCCGGGGCATCGAAAGTTTCCGCTGATGAGGAGATACGCCGAACCATACCGTTCATCTCTCTCCTGCGAAACAAATCGGATGTCCTGATCTCTATCGACACATACAAATCGGAAGTTGCCGAAGCCGCACTCGATGCGGGCGCTCAGATCGTAAACGATATATCCGGTTTTACCTTCGACCGCAACCTGCCCTCCATCTGCAGGAAATACCGCGCCGCGGCTATCCTGATGCATACACCGATCACTCCGGATTCCATGAAATGGAGTACGCAGACTCACTCCGCCGTCTGCGACGTTACCGGCACCGTCACGGAATTTCTGCAGAAAGCCATTGCCTCGGCAAAACATGCAGGAATCGACGATATCATCATCGATCCCGGATTCGGATTCGGCAAGAGCGTGAACGAGAATTTCCGCCTGCTCGGCAACATCCCGCGGCTTCTGGAGCTTGAACGCCCTCTCCTCGCAGGGGTTTCAAGAAAATCGTTTCTGGGTCATGCCATCAGAAAAAACGGCGAACCTGAACCGCCGCCGGCAGCGAGATATGACGCTACCGCAGCGGCCCAGACCATAGCACTCATGCATGGAGCGGCAATCATCAGGACGCACGATGTCAGAGCGGCCTCTCATGCCGTCTCGATCGTCAGCGCAATGAAACGTGCCATAGCGTAACGGCTCTCCGTTCCGTATTTTCAGTGTACCCTGTATTTTATTACCTTTTTGTTTCCACGGCGGAAACGGAATCGTTAAACGTAGTGCGTACATGTATCTTTCAAAAATCGAGATTCTCGGGTTCAAGAGTTTCGCTCACCGGGTCAGGATAAGTTTCGACAAAGGCCTTACGGCAATTGTCGGGCCAAACGGCTGCGGAAAAACAAATGTCGTGGACGCCATACGCTGGGTACTCGGTGAACAGCGCACCACCCTGCTCCGTTCGACAAAAATGGAAAACATCATTTTCAATGGATCAAAAAATCTTAAACCGCTCAGTCTGACTGAAGTCTCCATCACCATCGAAAACACCAGAAACGTCCTGCCCACAGAATACACCGAAGTTACCGTTACCCGAAGGCTTTACAGGAACGGAGAGAGCGACTACCTGCTCAACCAGGTTCCATGCCGTCTGAAGGATATTCTCGATCTCTTTACCGATACTGGAATGGGAAGCGATGCCTATTCGGTAATAGAGCTGAAAATGATCGAAGAGATCATCAGCAATAAAAGCGAGGAGAGGTTGAAGCTTTTTGAAGAAGCAGCAGGAATCACACGCTACAAGCAGCGCAGAAAACAGACCTTCAAACAGCTGGAAAGCGCTTCGAGAGATCTGGCCAGAGTGGACGACGTTATTGCCGAAGTGGAAAAAAAAGTGAGAAGCCTGAAGCTGCAGGTGAAAAAGGCCGAAAAACTCAGAGAGTTGAAAAGTGAGCTAAAACAAACTGATCTTCTGCTTGCAGGCCTTACCCTGCACGATGAGCTTGAAAAACTCGAGCCACTGAAAAAACTGATCGAACATGAAGAGTGCCTCTGTCATGAACTGGCGGCGACAATCGCAGGACGTGAATGTGCCCTCCAGGATGCGGAACTGCTGCAACTCCGCCAAGAAGAGCAACTTTCAGCCTCACAAAAAGAGATGAACGAAATCATTGAGATGATTCATGACCTTGAAAAAAAACTGCTGCAGCATGAAGAACAGCTAAAAAGCCTTACCGGAACGCAAAACAGCATCAGAACGGCTCTCAAGGAAAAACAAGAGAAAATCCTCTTGCTTGAAAAACGAAAGAATGAATTGCTGGAGAGAAAAAAGCCACTGGAAAAAAGCTGTACTGATCGCCTGGAAGAATACAGAACGCTCTCGGGAGAACACGACCGCCTGAACTCGAAACTTCAGACTCATCGGTCCGAAATTACGGAAAACCGGAAGGAGATTTCAGAACGGGAAAAAGCGCTTAATCGGCTTCTACTTCAAAAAAACAGTCTCGAAACACGAAAGCAGCAGCTTCGGTCTGTAGTTCAAAAAGCCGAAAGCTCCAGAAATGCCGCGATGCAGAAGAGCGTAGAATCGACAGCCTTACGCATAAAACTCGAATCAGAGATTTCCCGACAGACCGCATTGCTTGAACAGGCAAGAGATGAGGAGTCGAGATTGAAAAACAAGATCGACGCTCTCATTTCCGCCATCGAGATGGAAAAAGAAGAGCTGCTCTCCCTTCGTACGGAGCGGGCAAGCGTCGACAACCAGATTGCTCTGGCCGATGCTGTACTTGAGAATTTTGAAGACCTGCCGGAGGGCATCGAATTTCTTGAAAAACAGAAACCTTCCGGAACAAATCAGGGATGCCTGGCCGACATGATTTCCCTGGATCCTGCATACCGAAAAGCGGTACATGCGGCTCTCGGTGAGGCTCTGAGCTATTATGTATGCAACTCACTTGCCGAAGCGAAACAGTCGATGCAGCAGCTTCGCCTGTCGAAAAAAGGAAAACTCCACTTTCTGGTTCTTGACCTTATCGTCAAGACATCGGATAACCAGACACCTTTACTGAACGACTGCCGCCGTATGGCGGATATTATCGACTACCCCGAAGAGCTGTCGGCAGCACTGAGTAATCTGCTGTACAAATATTATCTGGTTGAGAATCTTGACACTGCCGAAAATTTATCGCATCGGGATCCCGATGCGCTGTTCGTAACTCCGGACGGAGAAAAATTCAGCGGCAGAGGCCTGCTCTACGGTGGCAGTTCCAGCAATCGTGAAGGGGTCCGACTCGGTAAAAAAGCCGAACGGGAACTGTTGCACCACAAGCACGCCATACTGCAATCGAAAATCATCGGAACAGAGAGTGCCCTTCGGCAGCTCCAGGAAGAACTTGAAAGCGTAAAAAAAGAACGGCAAAGAGTACAAACGGAAAAATTGCAGCAGGAAATCCGGGTTCAGGAAAAAAAACTTGCCCATATGCAAGCTGAAGAACATGCCCTCCGGCAAACCATCCGGCATGCTGAACAGGAGGTGACCGAACTGCTTGCCGGAGTGACGCAACTCGACCAGGAATCTGCCGCATTCGTACCGCAGATTACCGAAAAAGAAAACGCACTGCAGCTCTTGCTGGAAAATATTCAGCATGCCCAGGAAAAACTTGCCGGTCTTGAAACCCATTACCACAGACTCAGTCATGATCTTCAGGCAGGCCAGAGCCTCCACCGGGACGCAGAACTCGAACTGGAAAAGCTGCTGTTCAGCCTCAATGCGAGCAGCCAGACCCTGCGGGCGGTTCACAACGATATCAGAAAACTGGAGTGGGAAGCTACAGATACCACCGAAAAAATCAACCGCACAGAACTGACGGTCAATGAATTGAAAACCCTACTCGAAAGCCATCTCCTGAGTGCTGCTGCCGGGCAGGAATCTCTGAAAAAACTTGAAAGCACCTGCAGAGAACTGCAAGCCGAAAATCAGCAATCCCGGACAATCCAGAGAGAGTTGCGCAGAAAACATGAAGTGAGTCGCGAACTGGTCGATCAGCTTGTTCAGCAGCAATTGCAAGCTGAACAGCAGCTCGATCATCTTTTGACCTCGATTCAGGTGCGTTACGGCTGTGAGCTTAAAACCATTGAACCGTCCGAACTGCCCGGTAATTTTGACCGGGCTTCGGCGGCGGACAGACTCACCGTACTGCAGAAACAGCGCGAACAGTTCGGAGCGGTCAATGAGCTGGCGCTTGAAGAATATGAATCCGAAAAAGAGCGCCTTGATTTCCTGATCACTCAGAAAGAAGATCTGCTCTCTGCTGAGACCCAGCTGCGCGATACCATTGAAGAAATAAACAAAACGGCACTACAGAAGTTCAGGGAAACATATACGGCAGTAAGAAAAAACTTCATCTCCATATTCCACGAACTTTTCGATCCCGAAGACGAGGTCGATCTCCTCTGCAGCAGTGCCGAAGATCCGCTCGATGCACATATAGAGATCGTCGCCAAACCGAGAGGGAAAAAGCCACTCTCTATAGAGCAGCTCAGTGGAGGAGAGAAGGCCTTGACTGCCCTTTCACTCCTGTTTGCCATCTATCTTGTCAAACCAAGTCCCTTCTGCATTCTCGATGAAGTGGACGCTCCGCTCGATGACGCCAATGTGGGGCGGTTCATTAAACTTTTGAAAAAATTTGAGAATAACACTCAATTTATTATTGTTACGCACAACAAGAAATCCATGGCCTCCTGTCAGGCGCTATATGGCGTAACCATGGAGGAAGAGGGTGTATCGAAACTGATTCCCGTTCGGCTTGAAAAAACAGGACTTTGAGCCTGGCGGATATTGTTATGCTGAAAAAACTGGTGTTATTTGATATTGATGGAACTCTGCTAAAGGTTGGATGTATAAACCGGCAGATCCTGATCGATGCCCTGAAAGAGATATTCGGCACTGAAGGAAGTGCGGGCAGTCACGACTTTTCGGGCAAAATGGACAGCGCCATCATTTATGATGTACTCAGCGGTACCGATCTTGAGCGGTATCAAATCGCGGAAAAATTCGATGCTGTCAAGCAATCCTATATCAGACGGTTCCGTGCAGAAACCAGGGCATCGGATATTACCCTTATGGCCGGAGTGCGTGAACTCCTTGAAACCCTTGCGCATCGAACCGATCTTCTGCCTGGAATTCTGACGGGCAATTTTGAAGCATCCGGAAGACATAAACTCAAGCTGCCCGGCATAGACCACTACTTCTCTTTCGGCGCATTTGCCGACGACGGGTTCCATCGGAACGAGCTTCCGACAGTTGCCGTTGAACGGGCATTTAATTTGACAGGGAAAAAATTTTCCGGCAACGACATTGTCATCATCGGCGATACCGTTCATGATATAACCTGCGCAAAATCGGTAAACGCACACTGCATTGCCGTAGCTACCGGCAATTTTTCGTTCGATGAACTGCGCAAAAACCATCCTGGCACTCTTTTTGAAAACTTAAGCCGGACAGGGAACGTTATCCATTCTATTCTCAATCCATAAATCAACACATCGCTCTTTTATGAAGACCTACCGAAGACAGATCAGGGAAAAAATATTACAGGCGCTCTATACCATCGAACTTCGTGACACCGATATCGACTCCGCAGCAGGATGGCTCCTTACAAAAGAGATTCTTGATGACCCCAATGCGATGAAGTTTTTCAACATACTCATCGGAAGCATCAAGGGACATATGAGTGAAATAGATGCTTATATCGAACGGCATACCTTCAACTGGGATATGAGCCGTATCGCAATCATCGACAAAAACATTCTCCGGATGGCTCTGGCAGAAATCCTCTACTGTGAAGATATTCCGCCAAAAGTTTCGATCAATGAAGCCATCGAGATTGCAAAAAAATTCAGCAGCACAGAAAAAAGCAGTAAATTCGTCAATGGCATTCTCGACGCAATTTTCAACGAGCTGAAAACGGAAGGTAAAATCCATAAAAACGGCAGAGGTCTCATCGACCACTCGACAGCAAAACTGCACAAAAACGAAACGAGCAAATAACCGCTTGCAGGAGAATACGAAGATGCGCGGCTCGCTCACGGAAAACCGTCGGATCATAGCTATCGGAGATATACACGGATGCCTCTTCTCCCTGCAGCGCCTTCTCGAAAAGCTTCAGCTGCAACCACTTGATCAGCTTGTTTTTCTGGGTGATTATATTGATCGGGGGCCATATTCAAAAGAGGTTATCAGCATGCTGATTGACCTTCATAAACAATATTCCTGTTTTTTTCTCATGGGAAACCATGAGCTCATGTTTCTGAAGTATCTTGAAAACCGCGATCCGGTCAGCTGGTTTTATAACGGAGGACAAGCGACACTCGAATCGTACGGAAGCAGTAACGGACTCGATTTTCCTGAAGAGCACGTCGCTTTTATTAAAAGCTGCAGCTTCACTATCGAAACCGAACACTATTTTTTTGCCCATGGCGGACTCGACCCGGAACTAACCGTCAAGGATAATATCAAATACTACCAGCCTGAGGATTTCTGCTGGCAGCGAGTCCATATGAGACCCTCCTTTCTTGAAAGCAAATGCTACCGATGGGAAAAAACCCTTGTTTGCGCTCACACCCCCGTACCGCAACCGGTACTGCTCGATCGGCTTATCGCCATCGATACGGGCTGCGTATACCTTGAAAACCCTCTGCTCGGCAAGCTTACCGCAGTAATTCTTCCACAAAGAGAGATAGTGCAAACCGATAATCTCGACTGAAATACCATGAGCATCTCCGTAGAAGAAAAAATCAGCTTTATCAGGACAGCGCTCGGCCGGATCTATCCCGAACCGAAAAGCGAGCTGCTCTACGACTCCCCTTTCCAGCTGCTCATCGCCACCATTCTTGCCGCGCAGGCAACCGACAAACAGGTCAACGTACTTACAAGGGAGCTATTCAGAGTCTGCCCGGATGCGGCAACGATGAGCGTGACGGATCCGGAAACAATCAGGGAACTTGTCCGTTCAATCAACTATTGCAACAACAAGGCAAAAAATATCCTTGCAGTCAGCAAAAAGCTGGTCGAGGAGTATGCAGGAGAGGTACCTGCATCGAGGGAAGCCCTGGAAACCCTGCCGGGGGTCGGCAGAAAAACCGCCAATGTCGTTCTGAGCAATGCATTTCATATGCCGGTCATGCCGGTCGATACCCATGTGCATCGGGTATCGAACCGGATCGGACTGGTAAAAACTTCAAAACCCGAAGAGACCGAGACCGGGCTTATCAGGGTCATCCCTGAAGCCTGGGTTATCGATTTCCACCACTATCTCCTGCTGCATGGCCGTTATACCTGCAAGGCAAAAAAGCCCGAATGTCATGAATGCGTGCTCAGGGATATCTGCGACTACCCCGACAAAAACTGACGATAACGGCTAAACGAGTTCGATTTTCCGGTCCACGGCGTAAATCCACTCCCCTTCCGGTCGCTGTCGGTTCCCGGCCCACAGTTCAAGGGTTATCCCTCTGGACTCTGAAACGGAAGAAGTAAATATCTCGATCTGATAAAAAAGTTCGTCGAGCAGATCTTCCCATACCTTTTCGGATTCACCGCCATCCGCATAAGCCGGAAGAGGGTTCAGATAACTCTCTCCGGCAAGGAAGTAGTCCGTAATGTATATAAAGCTGTCAGGCATGAGAAAACCACCCCGGAATGTTCCTCTTGAATGCGGCAGGCCGGGAACCTCAACCCAGAATTCCAGCAGCGAATCGGCTACCAGTTTTCCGTCGGAGGCAAGCTTTTCAAGAAGTTGCTGTACAGTCTGGCGGATCAGAGCTTTATTTCCGTCGGAAAGCTCATGCATTTTAAAATCAGGAGTGTGATCTCGCATGATGGTAGTTGTATAATGATAAATTGAAATCCAGTCTTACGGCAATATAAGCCTATTTTGTTTTCTTATCAACTGTTACCCGCAAGAAGAGTTCCATCGAACACAGCCTGCCGCACTCCCCTGACCGAATTGCAGAGATAGATGGTGTCGGCGGCAAGCAGATCCTCAATGAAAAGTACTTTTTCGCTGCATTGAGAACGGGTGCGTAAAAAATAACTCCGATATATACCATCGAGCAGACCGGAGGTTACCGGCGGCGTATAGTAACAGGTTCCGCAGCGGATTATGATATTGCTGACAGCCGCTTCAGCGACCTCTCTCCGCTCATTGAGAAACACCACCTCATTAAAACCATGATCAAGCGCCAGGCGGTAAAAACGGTCATAGAGCTTCCGCGAACCGGTTTTGTGATATCGGAGGAAATCCGTCGAGGCAATACGTTCCGCCGCAAGACACACCCTCAATGGCTTTTCCGAAGGAGTCGCATCGAGCGGTTCATGCTCAACGATAATGCCACCTTCCCCTGAAAGCCTCAACTTCACCCTGAAGCGCCCACCGCAAGCGACAAGTGCACAATCAAGCTCCGCAAGCCGGCAACGAGCCTCATCTTCCTGAAAGGGAACTCCAAGTGCTGCTGCCGAAGTACGAATCCGTTCCAGATGCTCATCAAGCCAGAGATATCTTCCGGCCCAAAGCATTGTCTCGAAAAGCTCCGGAATTTCCTGCACCTCATTACGAAGAATCCTGGCCTTGAGCATGCACTCCCGAAACTCCTGCAACGGATCTGAATCCCAAACAATCCCGCTGCCTGAACCGTACACCCCTGTTTTTCCGGCAATCTCGATAGTCCGGATAGCGACATTGAAAACCATATCGCCATCCGGCCTCACAAAACCGATTGCTCCGGTATAGACTCCTCTTGGCGTCGATTCAAGTTCGCCAATCAACTGCATGGCGCTTATTTTAGGAGCCCCGGTAACCGAACCTGAAGGAAAAAGAGCACGAAAGATCTCATAGAGCCCGACATGCTCCCTGAGCCTGCCGTAAACCGTGGATACCATCTGGTGCAGGGTCGGATAGGTCTCGGTAGCGAACAGTTCACTGACATGAACGGAGCCCGGAAAACAGATTCGGCCAAGATCGTTTCGCAGAAGATCGACGATCATCAGGTTCTCTGCCCGGTTTTTTTCGCATCGGGAAAGCCCATGTTTCATCGATGCATCCTCTTCGGCAGTCTCCCCTCTCGGGGCGGTGCCCTTCATGGGCATCGTCTCGACCATGCCACCTGTGCATCTGAAAAACAGCTCCGGCGACAATGAAAGCACAACCCGGTCACCGGTATTGAGAAAAGCCGTATAGTCGGAAGGTTGACTACTTCGCAATTTTATAAACAATTCCTGCGGCGAACCGCTGAAAGCGAAACGGTAGCGACCGGTAAAGTTCACCTGATAGACGTTTCCGGCGGCAATCTGCTCTTTTATAGCCGCTATAACAGCTATATAGTCACCGACATCATAATCAAAATGAAGGTGGCTGACCGCAAATGGTTCTCGCTCACGCTGACCCGCAACAAACGCATCGATATTCGCCCCGGTAAAACACTGTGGAGTCTCATAAACCCCGAACCAGGCAAGAGGCGCACCTGAGGCCAAAGAAAGCGAACGGGTTGCCAACGACTCAAATCCGCAACCGGCCTCATAGCTCAGCCAGCCAGCCAGAAAAAAACCCGCATCGCGTTTCCGCTCGATTGCCAGAAAAAAATCATACAGTCCGGAAAGTGACGTAAGCGTAAGCGTCTCGACAGGATCCGAAAAAAGCAGTGCCTCTCCATCCCGACAGTCTTTTCCCGCCGTTTCAAACCAGAGCGTGCCGGGTTTCAAAAAGAGAGATTGAGAGGAACGGGGTGCCATTTCTGCAGGACTACGCATCATGAAGCGGCTCAAACACGATTGTACGATGCAAAACGGTTTCAAGCCACGACTTCAGCAGCTCTGCCGCCCATATCTCAATATCGGGCTCATGATGGCTCCTGAGGCCTACGGTAATCATCGCCGGGTTACAGACAAGCTGCAGTTCCTGTATATTCTGACGGTGACCGCGCTCGAGCCCGTTTGCAATCCGCAGAATCCCGGAAAGCACATCAACGGCATTCCGGTCTCTCGGCTTCAGCTGACTGTACTGCGCATGTTTTTCTGAAGGGGGCGATTTCCGATGATACCTGGCCACATGACCGATAATCTCCTTTTCGGATGGCGAAAATCCCCGCAGATCGCCGTTCATGATAATGTACTGACTGTGCTTGTGATGTGAAGAGATCGAAACAAACGTACCGATATTATGTAAAAGAGCCGCATATTCAAGCAATTCACGATACCGTTTTTCAAGACCGTGCAGACCAACAAGCTGATCGAAAAACTGAAGACAGAGCATGGCAACATGCGAGGAATGATCTCTGTTCCAATTGCACCGAAAACCAAGTTCATAAACGCTCTCTCTTCTGATATCCAGACCGCCACTGTTTTGTCCCGAACCATTCTGCTGCCGCAGGTAGTGCAGCACCATACCTTCCCTCAGCGCGGAATCCGACAGCACAATCTCTTCAAGACCGAATGTCCTGAATATGGTATCGAAAAGAATAAGGCCGGGCACAATCAGATCAACCCTTTTTTCATCCAGACCGGTCATCTTCCTCCGTTCGACCGAACGAAGCGGCAGCACCATCCGGTAAAGCCGGTTGAACTCCCTGCGGGTAAAAATACTGTTGTTGAGCGAAGCGTCACTCTCAACGCCCTGAAGCGAATGGATCATGCGAGCGATATTCTCTGCCGTTCCTGAAGAAGCGATACCGCGTTTTACCCCCAGTTCAACCGCCTTTTCAGCAGCAGAGACCAATTCTGCGGCAAAAAACTGTTCGAGCAACTTGATCTCATGTTCCGAAATCGGATCGCTCCCGACAAAACGCTCGAACATCCTTGCAACACCGATTTTGCGGCTCTCAAGCAGTTTAACCCCATAACAGTCGGCAATGACGAACTCTACCGAACCACCGCCGATATCAAAAATCAGATCGCAGGAGGTCCCAAGCTTGACGGCATTTCGAACGCCGTAATAAATAAATTCCGCCTCCTCCTTTCCCGAAATCACCTTGACTTTCAGGCCTGTTTCCTCTTTCACCCGACGGATAAACTCATCCTGATTCTTCGCCTCACGGATTGCACTTGTGGCAAAAGCAATAACATGCTCCCGAGCAACACCAAGCTGCGAAGCAAGAACAAGAAAATTCTTCAGCGCAACTATACCGGACTGCATAGCTTTCTCATCGAGCATCTTTGTGGAAATGCTTCCCCTGCCGATACAAATCATGTCCTTCACCCTGTCGATCTCCACAATCCCCTTTTCACGGCACTCTTCAATAATAACCATATGAAAGGAGTTGGTACCGAGATCAACAGCCGCCACCCGAAGTGCATCCGATGTCATACCGCAAACGCTGAATAAGATTGAATAGGAAGCTGTAAAGTAAAGGTTTTACGAGGGAAAATACAACTGCAACAGGGCAAAGAGCTCGTGTAGAACGCTATAACCACTCAGAGAGACCGGCCGGTCACTCATCCGATTACCTTGATACCATGCCCGCACAACGCTGATCGATACTCCACCCGTCGGGTGGAGTATCGATCAACGCGCCCACGGAAAACGCGACGCCATAAGACGATGGAACCCTTGAGCATCATGTTCCATAGCCATTAACGATCCTGCCAATTGGTCTTCAAGAGCATCCTCACTGTTGAAGATCACCTTTCCGAAAGCGTTCTCGAGCAGTTATCCCCCCACGTGTTCAACAGGATTGAAATTCCAGCGAAATCAGACGCATGTTCGCCGAGCTACTCAACGCAAACACCGGCATCACTCCCCTCCCAAAGGAGGTGCAATACCTGAAATGCTATAACCTCGCTCTGACGTCAATCGGTGAGCACATCGACATGTCCTGAAACCGGATACGCAACCCCATCATCAAGTTCATCACCCAAAACAGCATGAAACTCCCTCTTCACAGACGCGAGAAAGAGTTCGCATCGTCAACTGATGCTGAAGTCTTAGCCATTGAAAAAAATGTTGCAGAGGCTTTTTCTCAGGATTACTGCAGTGACTGGTATGAATGGTATGAATACCGTCTCTCAATTTCACCCCTGCAAAGCCGGGAAAAAAACTTTTATGCAGCTGCGAGTTTCCGTTCTTTCTGTGTAAGGATTTTTGAAGTGGCCGGAAATGGGGCGATCCGCTTTATCCCTTAATTTACAGAAATATAATCCTTCTCTTTTGTAGCATCCTCGATTACCGGCAGTCCGAACAACATTTCCACATCTCCAACATTTTTCGGTGCAACCACTTTGTTCCTGAAATCATCCCTTATCCTCATCATCAGTTCAGGATGAACCGTTATGGATACGGGATTTTTAATAGTTCTGAATCCAAAAAAAACAGCGGCGATAACCTTTTCACGCAAATAATCGCCACCCACCTCATACCTTCTTTCCATTTTCACCCCTTTTATCATTTCCGGCAATACAAATCATTTACGACAAAAGCAACAAATCCGCCTTATCGGCGGAAAGAGGCGCCGTTACTTACGGTTCCGGCCCGCGCAGGACAGAACTGAATGATATGCATACCCTCATTCAATTGCAATGAACAATCAGCATCACGGAAGTATCGTGCAGGCAAACTTTTTTGACACGCATCAGGTCGCTTTTTTTTCGTAAACCAGGCGGTAGATATGTGCGTGAATGACTTCCCTCTTTCAACTTCCGTCCTGAAGACTTTTGTTAAAGAAAAGAGGAGTGCGAAAAGATCGTCAAGACCATCCATGCCCGAAAATTTTTTGCCGATCATCGGGTTTGCCCGTGAACATGGGCGCATAACAATCGGAGAAGCTATCAGGCTGACTGGCGGCAACCGCAACACCCTGAAAGGGCACTTCCGAAACTGGTAGAACGCGGTCATCTTATTCAGCACGGCCGTGGGCGTGGCGTCTGGTACGAACTGGCGTAGCTTCAGTTGCAGTCGAACGACAGGAGGATGCGGCCACCAGGCTGGAAACGGTTCCTGCCGAGCTGAAGAATATGAAGCAGGAGCAGCAAGGCTGTACTGGATAAAGCGCTGCTGGAAGCTGCAGATGCGTGTGAGCATAATGCTCAGGCCTTTGCCGGGCTCTTGATGGCAATCACGGCCCAGAACCCGGAAGCTGATGGATGCGCTGAAGAAGTGAGGAAACCGGAAAGCCTCTCATCGGTGTCAATAAAAACAGATTTAATCGCATTGCCCTGTAATTCCATACAAAAAAGAACCTTAATCCGGTTCTAATTACGCTGTTTTCTTGTTTGGCAGACGGGTTTTCTGAATATTAACAGAGATGTCTTTCGTCACTCTTCATCATGCCTGTGGCCATGCTGAGGAATATTCTGAATTCTGAACCCAGCCCCCGGGAAAAATGGCAATTCCGGATTTTCAAACCATTATGCTGCCGCTGCTCCGGTTCTGTGCGGACGGAAAAGAGCATGCTAACCAGGAATCCCTCGATGCTCTGGCAACAGAATTCGGCTTGACCAACGATGAGCGTAAAAAGCTCCTGCCCAGCGGACAGCAACGCGTTTTCGATAATCGCGTGGCATGGGCCCGTGCCCACATGAAAATGGCGCTCCTGATCGAAAACCCTCGTCGCGGCATCTTTCGGATTACCGGGCGAGGCAATTCCATTCTTGAGCAATCGCCTCCTTCTATCGATCTAAAATTTTTGCGTCAGTTTTCGGAATATGTCGATGCACGGGAAAAACCGAAATCCGACGCATCAACCGTAACAGCGGAAGAAGCGCAAACGCCCGAAGAGCAGATCGAACAGGCCTATGAAACCCTTCGTGAAAATCTCGCCGGGGAGCTGCTGCAGCAACTGAAAAGCGCATCCCCATCGTTTTTCGAAAAAGTGGTGGTCGATGTGTTAGTCCGTATGGGCTATGGGGGCTCACTGAAGGATGCCGGTCAGGCAATTGGCAGAAGCGGCGACGAAGGGATCGATGGCGTCATCAATGAAGATCGCCTGGGACTTGACAGTATCTATATTCAGGCCAAACGATGGGAAGGCACGGTGTCGCGGCCTGAAATCCAGAAGTTTGCCGGTGCTTTGCAAGGCAAGAGAGCCACCAAGGGAGTCTTCATTACCACCTCTGATTTCAGCGAAGGCTCCAGGGATTTCGCCTCAAATATATCCAGCAAGATTATCTTGATTGATGGTAACCAGTTGGCCGATCTTATGATAGAGTACGGCGTCGGGGTTTCGACCATTGTGACCTATGAGCTGAAAAAGCTCGACTCGGATTTTTTTGTCGAAGGGTAGGGCAATCGATTATCAAAAAACATGAGTCACGACAGGTACAGCATGTCATTTACAACGGGCAGTCTTTTTCACCGCGAATCGGTGAAACTGGCTGAGCTGTATCTTGATTATGGCGAATGGAGCGCTGTCCGGGACAAGGTCATCGCAGAAAATTTACTGCAAACCAGAACACTGAATACGCTCAAGAGAGTCTGCCGTGAAGTAATCTCTCGGATTAGGGCGCTGACGCCAACCGAACTTGAATTTCTTGTTAAGGCCAGCCATCAGGAGCAAGCCTATCTCCTGTGGATCGCCGTTTGCCGTCGGTACAGATTCATCGCTGATTTTGCCGTCGAAGTGCTGCGAGAGCGATACATTACCCTGAAGACTGATCTGACCTATGAGGATTTCAATTCATTCTTCAATCGGAAATCCGAGTGGCATCCGGAACTGGATGAGATCACCCCGGCAACACGAAACAAATTGCGGCAGGTGCTGTTCAAGATACTTCGCGAGACAGACCTTTTGACGGCAAACAACATGATAAATGCGGCCATGCTCAGTCCGGGACTGTTGGAACTGATCAATCAAACCGGTCACATGAATATGTTACACGTTCCTGTATTTGAATCCGATATGAAGGAGGGGATGAGGCGGTGAGCGCAGATATAGCCAGAATGCCGATGCAGGACAGATTTCAGCATCTCTTTGCAGTGATCTCAGGACAGCGTTTTCTCAACAAGCAAGGGAGACTGTCGCCGCTCTTAAAGTCCGTCTCTGCGGCATGGCTGAATTCAGCGCGTTGAACGACGAGCAGCAGGAGCAAGTCACCCGTCCGTTCAACGAATTCAATGCGGCCATTGAGCGCCAGAAACTGATTGCCGTCATCCGCGATACCCTGCGCCGTTTTGAGGAACGCGACTACCAGCTCCTGCTTTCTCGGCAGACCGCATTGGGACAATCAGCGACTGTTGCCTAAACTCCACCGAAAATCCGGAATTCGGATGATGTGCCAAAAGAAAACGCCGAAACAGAGAAAAAGCCGACGTTGCATATTGTGGAATATATTCCGAGTCGCGCTGTCAGGGTAAACTTCGACAAGGCATGGCTTGCAAATGAAACCGATGTGGATCTGTATCTGGAATCCATGCGCCAGGCCTTGCTTGCTGAAATTCGCCAGGGAAAAAGGATTCAAATTTAATGAATGGTAATGAGCGAGACTGAACAACAACTTATTGACATGATCAGCCAGGGCGAAAGCCTGATGCTTGAGTTCAAGAGCGACCTTAAAGGTCTTTCAGATCGTGATTTAGTCGCATCTGTGGTGTCTTTGGCCAATACTGATGGGGGTGAACTGTTGCTCGGTGTCGAGGACGATGGTCGGATCACAGGTTTACATACGAATCATCTGAATGTTTCGGGGATACCTGCTCTTGTTGCCAATAAAACAAATCCAGCTCTCCCCATAATTGTTGAGAGGTGCTAATTGCAAGGTAAATCAATTGCTCGGCTCATTATACCGAAGTCGAGGCAGCTGGTCTCTACCTCAGACGGTCTTCTTGTCCGTCGTCGTCTCAAGCTCGACGGAAAACCAGAGTCAGTTCCTTTTTATCCACATGAGTTTATCCAGCGTCAATCTTCACTGGGATTGGTTGACCCTTCTGCCATAGTGCTGGAACAGATTTCGGTTGACCAACTGGATCCACTTCAGCGCTTTCGTCTGCGCAATGCAATCAAAAAATACGGTGGCGAACAATCTCTGTTGTCGCTTGCGGACGAAGAACTTGATGGCGCCTTGGGCTTATTACTGGATCATCATGGGCGAAAATGTCCCACTGTTGCAGGGCTGCTTATTTTAGGAAACGAAGCTCTACTGCGCCAATACTTACCAGCTTATGAAGTCGCTTTTCAGGTACTGCGAGGCACCGATGTTCGTGTCAACGAGTTTTATCGAAAACCCCTGCTGGAGATCTTTGATGAAGTTGAATTGCAGTTCAAACCCTGGATTGTTGAAGAGGAAATACAGGTAGGATTGTTTCGCGTACCGGTTCCTAACTATGATCGCCGGGCTTTTCGTGAAGCCTTTGTGAATGCGTTGGTTCACCGCGATTTCAGTACCCTTGGGGCTGTTCACATCAAACTTGACGATGACGGTTTAAGCATAAGCAGCCCCGGCGGATTTATTGAAGGTGTAAATCTCAACAATCTGCTGGTTGTTCCCCCTCGTTCGCGCAATCCACTGCTGGCAGACATTATCAAGCGTGTTGGTCTGGCAGAGCGTACCGGTCGAGGCATTGACCGCATTTACGAAGGTATGTTGCGTTACGGTCGCCCGGCACCCGATTATTCTCTTTCCAACGCCTATACCGTCAGTCTATTTCTTTCAAATGTTTCCGCTGATCTCGATTTCCTCAAGATGGTGGTGGAACAGGAGGATAAGCTTGGGAGTATGCCGATCGATTCTTTAATCATTCTTTCTCGTCTGCGGGAAGAACGTCGTTTATCAACAGCAGATCTTGCTTCATCAGTGCAAAAACCGGAATCCAACGTGCGCGCTACACTGGAAAAGCTGGTAGAAACCGGTTTTCTGGAGCCGCATGGAACCGGTCGCGGCAGGACCCACACCCTGAGTGCACGGATGTATCAGAAAGCAGGTCAGCGTGCTGAATATATCCGCCAGGCAGGGTTCGATTCAATCCAGCAGGAGCAGATGGTGTGTAACTACATCGACAAACACGGAAACTTAAAACGGGCTGATGTTATGGACCTGTGCCATTTGAATGGCCCGCAAGCCTATCGCTTGCTCAAAAAGCTGACAGATAAAGGATTACTCAAGAAAACCGGAGAAAAAAAACATGCCGTTTATACACGATAACAGAAATTTATACACGGAGTGTTTAGCTGCTATGCACGCGTGTATAGGCTCGTGTATAGCGGTTTCTATCTATCGGCCATGTTTGTTCATGTTCATCCGGGATTCAAAGGGTCTTGTTTGATATGGAAACAGCAAAACTCAAAAAATTCGCACAGTTTGCCCGTCGCAGT
The DNA here is from genome assembly GCA_020721225.1 of Pelodictyon luteolum. Classification (GTDB taxonomy): domain Bacteria; phylum Bacteroidota; class Chlorobiia; order Chlorobiales; family Chlorobiaceae; genus Chlorobium; species Chlorobium luteolum_C. Next base: position 83,913 of record DYNE01000005.1, read on the forward strand.
CTGATTGAGCAGGTGTCGCTGCCCGGCGTGAACAACCGAAGGCAATTGTTTAATACGGCGGACGGGCGAGTGAGCAGGTCGGGGGTGAGCAAGTTTTATGTATGTTGCGATTCTGTGTGGGAGAACCACAAAGCAGATTTCAATGGCTCAAGCAGCAGGTTGCAGAAGTATCCCCGGTTGAGCGCAAAAGGCAGGCCTTTTTTAACGTCGGTAGTCAAGGGGCAAGTGAATAGTGGGTAGACTTGTTAGTGAATAGTATACTGCTGGGGATTTATCGGATTCTATTGCAATAATTCTATTTGGCAACAGGTCGTTGCCAAATAGGAAAGCAGTTCTGTTCTATTAAGCATAAGATCTTAGTCGTAAATAATTTTGATATACGTCAGCAAAGACAAAATCCAACGGACAGGGGGAAAAAATGGGACAAAGCGCCATATACTGGTAGACGGGCGTGGGGTCCCGGTCTCGATAGTCGTAACCGGAGCAAACCGACACGATGTCACTCAACTAAAAGCGGT
>DYNE01000077.1 GCA_020721225.1 Pelodictyon luteolum
TTTTATGCCGCGCGGCGCGCTATACTCCCATTCGCGGAGCGAATGATACTCCCGGTCGTACCCGACCGATACTCCCGCGAGGCGATACTCCTTTTTCACTGGTTAGTGGCAAGAAATTTCAGGATTGTCGCTGGCAATATAACTGCACATTTGTGTTGGAAATGGAATTATATAGTTTTCAATGCTTCACTCTCTTTAAAATCGACCTATGGCTGAAAAACGCGAGTTTCTCTTTACCGGAAATGAACCCGGGATAACCGAACATGCCGCGGCGCTCATAATCGGCAATGCCTGGCATGCTGCTGCCGAGCGAGGCAGATTTACCCTTGCGCTGTCGGGAGGACGCTCGCCCCGATCCCTTTACCGCAAACTTGCAACCGGTGTCGAGCCACAGGTGATGAGACGTTACAATATACCTGTTCCGGATTGCGCGGTTCCGAAGCAGGACAACCTGATCGTCATGCCCTGGAGCAGAACGCTGATTTTCTGGGGAGATGAACGGTGCGTCCCTCCCGACCATCCGGACAGCAACTACAGAATGGCGGCTGAAACCCTGCTTGACGCGCCGGGCATTGCTCCGGCTCGGGTGTTCGGTATGCCGTGCGGCCAGCGATACCTGCCTGCAGAGGCCGCAATGCTTTATGAAAACCGGATAAAGGAGGCATTTAATTGCAGAAAAACCGGAACGGCAGAAAACATACCGGTTTTTGACCTCATACTGCTCGGAGTCGGAGATGACGGACATACGGCTTCGCTCTTCCCAGGAGACACCGACGCCCTGAACGAATCGAACAGCCTGGTCATTGCCGTTAACGCTCCGGAAGCGACTCCCCCCGGAGAACGGCTGACCATGACCCTGCCTCTCATCAACCGGGCTAAAACCGTAATTTTTTTTACCGCAGGAAAAAAAAGGGCAGAACTTGCCGGAAAAATCATCGGAAACACGGGCGGTACAAACCTTCCTGCAGGAATGGTAAGGCCGTCGAGCGGAAAACTCTTCTGGTTCGTATCGCTCCCTTCACCCCGGCAGATCTCTCTGAGTACCCCATGAACCAACAGAATAGACATCCGGCTCTCTGCCTGCGAGAGCCTCCCGGATGGCATCGATAATTGCCCAGGAATATTCCACGCTGTCCTGACGGATAAAGTTCATCTGATCGCCATCGAGCGCATCGAGGAGCAAACGGTGGTAAGGAGTCATCCCGGGCTGGGAAAACGAACCCCTGTAATCGAATTTCATATAGACCGGATCGGTAATGACCGATTCTCCGGGACGCTTCGCTCCGAATCTGATTGCAATGGTCTCTTCCGGTTGTATTCGAAGAATGACCTGGTTGGCGGTGTAGCTGCAACTTTCGGCCGGGCCGAAAAAGTTCTGCGGCGGACAGGCAAACGTAATGACGATCTCGGTAACGGTTTCGGCAAGGTTCTTGCCTGCCCTGATGAGAAAAGGCACCCCTTTCCATCGCCAGTTGTCGACGTAGAAGTTCACTGCGGCGAAAGTCTCCGTCCTGGAGTCCGCCGCCACGTGCCGTTCGGAACGATACCCTTCATACTGTCCGATCGCCACAGACTGTTCGATGGTCCGGGACGTCACCCTCCGGATCGAACGCAGAACCTTGGCCTTTTCATCGCGAACGGCATCTGCCGAAAGATCGACGGGGGGCTCCATGGCGACTGAAGCAAGCAACTGCAATCCATGGTTCTGGACTATATCCCTGAGCAATCCGGTCTGATCGTAGAACGCTCCCCGGTCACGGATCCCGAAATTCTCTGCAATGGTAATGTCGACACGGGCAATGTGGTTGCGGTTCCAGAGCGGTTCGAAAATGCCGTTGGAAAACCTGAATACAAGGATATTCTGGACGGTCTCCTTGCCGAGGTAGTGGTCGATGCGAAATATCTGCTCTTCGCTGAATGCCGATCCGATCTCGGAGTTCAGCGCCCTGGCGGACTGGAGGTTGGTGCCGTAAGGCTTCTCGACAACGATCTTCCTCCATCCACCGCACTCCATGTTCTTTCCCCCGAGACCGGCTTCCCGGAGATTGCGCACAATGACCGGGGCAAGAGCGGGCGGCGTGGAAAGATAGAAAAGCAGGTGGCTGCAGAGGCCAGGCTCTCCTGACACATGCATGATCTCTCTCTGCAGGCTATAATAGCCCTCGATCCTCTCGAGATCAACCTGTACGTAAAACAACCTGCGGCAGAAGGATGCGAAATGCTGCTCATCATCGATCGTTCCCGGAGAGAACAAAAGAATCTTCTCCCGTACCTGAGTGCGGAACGCTTCATGTGACAGATCGCCCCGGCCAACAGCTATGATCCGATAAGCGCCTGACAGGTGACCCCACCGCGCAAGCTGGTATAACGAAGGATAGAGCTTGCGGGCCGCAAGGTCGCTGTTGGCCCCGAAAAGCACCATGGTAAAATTCACCGGTTCGTCCTGCATGCCCAGCCCCCCTGTTATGGTTCAGGTGTAAAACCATGCCCGCCGAACTCATGGCGGAGAGCTGCAACAACCTTGTCGGAAAAATTGTCCTCGCTGCGTGAGCGGTAGCGACGAAAAAGGGAGGCTGCGATGACCGGAATAGAGACCTGCTGCTCCAGCGCCGTTTCAACCGTCCAGCGACCCTCGCCGGAATCGGCTATCTCTCCGGAAAGGTAGCCGAGTTTGCCGTCTCTGCTGAAAGCCTGGGCGGCAAGATCCATAAGCCAGCCTCTGATGACCGAACCATGAGCCCAAAGTGAGGCAACCTGTTCATGATCGAATTCGAATCCGCTGGTTTCCAGTAGATCGAACCCCTCGCCGATAGCCTGCATCATACCGTATTCGATACCGTTATGAACCATTTTCACGTAGTGTCCCGATCCTGATGGACCCATATGACCGTATCCGCCCGGAATGCAGAGGTCCTGAAGCAGCGGTTCGATAACGGCAAAGCCTTCAGGGTCGCCGCCGACCATTATACACGCGCCATGCCGGGCGCCCTCGATACCACCGCTCGTTCCCGCATCGAGAAAAATAACACCTTTTTCAATCAGCGAGCGCGCTCTTCTCTGTGAATCGCTGAACCTCGAGTTCCCCCCGTCAACCACGACGTCCCCCGGATCGAGAAAGGGAACGAGAGCCTGGAGCACATCATCCACCGGCTTGCCCGCAGGCACCATCATCCAGACGATTCTGGGATGCTGCAGGATTTCCGCAAGGCGTTCAAGCGAATCCGCAGGTTCAGCTCCCTGACGGGTCAGCGCTCCAACCGCCTCGGATGAGATGTCGTACACGGCAACATCCCAACCATCTTCCAGCAGATGTTCCACCATATTGAAACCCATCTTTCCCAGACCGATAAAACCAGTGTTCACCTGATACCTCCCAAAGATTGTTACTCCGCGCTGTCCCGATACCAACCACTTGCCGCCGCCTCTGAGGCATAACGGCTGAAAGCGGACGGCAGTTCCCCAAGCTCTCCGCCTACCTGTTCGACGGAGCCGGTTTTAGACGCCTGCTCTATCGACGACGCCAGCGATCGCAGCTCTTCTGCCGCTACCGTCGCTGCGGCACCTTTAATGGTATGGGAAATATGACGGACCGCCTCGAAATCCCCTCTCTCTACCGCTTCCTGCAGTTCACGTATCTGCAGTGGAGTATCGAGCATAAACTGGGATATGATGATCCTGATGATCTCCTCGTCATTCTGAAGACGCTGCAGAAGCTCATCGATCCGGAAAACATCTCCGGAAGCCTTGATATACTCGCCTCCGGATAAACCATCTCCCCCCTGAACCTTATTCTGCATGTTTTTAAAAAAATAAGTGTTGACAATAAGTGCGAGATCCGATTTCTGTACGGGTTTGGAAATGTAATCGTCCATACCGGCTGCAAGACACCTCTCCTTATCCCCCTGTATCGCATAAGCCGTCATGGCGACGATAACAACATCCCTGTTGGCGGCCAGTTCCGGTTTGTTCCGGATATGGAAAGCTGCTTCATAACCATCCATACATGGCATCTGACAGTCCATCAGCACCAGGTCATAACGTTTTTCGCTGAGCTTCAGAAGTGCGTCGCATCCATCTTCAGCGACATCCGCATGAAAACCGAGTTTAAGGAGCATTGCAATCGCAACCTGCTGGTTGACTCTGCTATCCTCCACCAGCAGAATCCGGTAGTCCGGGTAACCCGCCTGAAGCCGGGGAGTAACCGCACTACCTGTAACCCCTTGAGGGTTACTGTAAGGCAGCCGGAACCCTTGAGACACAGCTGCGTCAGTCACCTGCAGCAATTCACCGAGATGTAACGGTTTGATCAGCAAGGCGAATATCCATCCTCGATGTTTTTTCCTGATATCATCTGCCTGGCCGGCCGAAACGAGTACGATGACCTGAAGTCGGGAAGAGTTTTCTGCAGCTGCAAACAATTCGTTCAGTCCCTCACTGTTGCCAAGGCTCACAGGTACATCGAGCAGCATGACATCGAAGCTCCTGTTTTCGATCAAGCCAACGGCTTCATGAACAGAATCCGGACAATTGCAGGAGCATTGCGTACTCTCGAAAAGCTCCTGAAACATGATACGCATACTGCTGTTGCCGCTGAAAACAAGCACATCGAGTCCCGGCGGAAGCTTTGGAAGAAGGGTTTCCGCACTTTCGTCCGGCTCCATTTTTTCAAACGCTGCATCGAAACGGAAAACAGAACCTTTACCGGTTTTGCTCTGAACGGTGATGCCGCTTCCCATTTTTTCGGCAAGATGATTTGAAATCGACAAACCAAGACCGGTTCCCCCGTATTTGCGGATCGTTGTACCGTCCGCCTGAACGAAAGGCTCGAAAATCGAACCTTTCCGCCCCTCTTCGATACCTATGCCCGTATCGCTTACCGTAAAAACGATAACCACCTCCTCTGAACTCTCCCGTTCGAGCGCAGCGTCAAGGACGACTTCACCCTCATGCGTAAACTTGACGGCATTGCCCACAAGGTTGACAAGAATCTGGCGAAGCCTTGCCGGATCACCCTTAAGTTGCAAAGGCAGGGTCGGGCCGGTTCGAAAAACCAGTTCAAGCCCTTTCTCATACGCCTCGAAGCCAAGAAGCGTTCCGACATCCTCGAGCAGATCGAGCAGATTGAACTCGATATGGTCAAGTTCGAGTCGGTTGGCCTCGATTTTAGAAAAATCGAGAATATCGTTGATGATTTTCAGCAGGTTCTTCCCGCTGCTGATGATTGTCTCGACGTACTTCCGCTGTTCGATATCGAGATTGGTATCGAGCAGAATATCGGACATACCGATGACTCCTTTCATGGGAGTACGTATCTCATGACTCATATTCGCCAGAAAGCGGCTTTTTGCCTCATTTGCCTCCCTGGCGCTCTTTGCCATCTCTTCCGTTTTCCTGACGGACTCCTCGAGCTTCATGTTCGTCTCGATCAGCTGGTTCCTTGCAAGATTTGCATCCTCGACAAGATTAAGCAGAGCTGTCCGCTGCCTGCTTTTGAACATACAGTCGCCCTCCGGTTCTTCGGAAAATTCGTCCTGAAGGTTTTCTACCGGACACAGCCAGTCGGAGAAGCCATTTCCGGTGGGCGCCGGATTCAAAGAGCATGAAGATGCCTGCGTTATCTTTCCGGATATTTCAGAGAGATCGTCAGACGCAAGGCAGCCTCTCAACCGATCAAGTTCCTCTTTCAGTTCGATGCTGCGCATTTCGCGGCCGACCATAACGCGGTTGAATCGCTCCAGCTCATCGAGCGACCGCTTCAGCTCACGCTCCATGCGTTTCCGTTCGGTGATGTCAGACACAAGTATGACCACGGAAGCGACATTTCCGTTGATGAAACACGGACCGAGTTTCGATTCCACTTCCACCGTGCCGCCGTCACCCAGCGATATCACGCTCTCAAGCGAGTGCGCATGTCCGGTACGGAAAACCTCCTCGATGGCGCTATGGTACTCGTCATGGCTCGACGGCACGATACAGTCGCACAAGTGCAGACCTTCCTGCAGAGAATGTAGGGCAACGGGAAAATCGCGATTGAAATAAATTATCCTGTGAAGGATATCCACGGCAATGATCGTATCGGGGCTGTTGTCAAGAACGGTGCTCAGCGTATTTTCACTCTCCCTGAGCGAAACCAGCGCTTTCTCAAGTTCCTGTCGAGAAAGCTCGAGTTCGTAATTCTTGTCCTCGAGTTGCCGTTTGTAATCCGAAAGCTCGATCGACTTCCTGATCAGCTTGATATTCTGCTCACGCAGAACCGTCTGTTTTTCAAGAAGCTCCAACTCTATCTGCCGGCTTCGCTGCGACTCTTTTTCAAGTTCGAGAAACCTTGAAAGAAGATCATTGTATTCTGTTTTCCTCATAACTTTCAAGGGAGCACAACGGCTGTCGCAGGCAATCAGGAACGCTCTTCGCCGATCACCCAGAGCACGACCGTTTCGTTATGAAATTTCGCCGTATCAAAGCCCGGCTTCATTTTGTTGACCGGCCCTATTTCCCCATACGTATAGAATCCGATCAACGGAACATCGCTGCCCAGGCACTCCTTAATGGTGGCGGCCTCCTCCTGTATCCGTCTCCCGAGAACGAGCTTGCGCCCAACGCAACTGAACATGACGACAAGCCGCGGGATAGCCCCTGACAGGCATGCCTTTGCCTGCTCGGCCGCAAAACGCGCACCTTGTATGATATCCCCCCTTGATGCGGTTGTCAGCGTTACTGAACTTCCGGAGGGAATCGAAGCAGCAAGGGAGATCGTTCCTTTAGCATGATCGACCGAAAGGCCGCAACGCAACTGGAACAGCTCTTCCCCCCCTGTGGACAGCGACGGATCGATAAGCCCGAACGGATATTCAAGGCAGACCCCTGGAAGTCGGGCAGAACGTTCTTCACCAAGAAAATCCTTGTAAAGATCAAGAGCGCGGACATGGTCAAACTCCGTGACAAGATTGCCTTCCGATGCGGTACAGACGAATCTGTTGCCAATCGATTCGAAACCGCTCCTGACTCCGATACCTGTCCTGATGCACTCCTTTCTGTAGATCATCAGTCCGACAATGGCATCTTTGTACACCCTGCCGTTATAGTACTGAAAGGTGCTCTGAAAACGCTCGTCATCTCCCAGAAATCCGCCTGAAATTTCAAAGTCCAGCCCTAAAACGGAATGAAGACCTTCAAGAACACGAAGACCGTCTCCTCCCATGCCATTGGGAAAAACCATGAGGGAAGCGTCCTGGTCGAATGAACCCTTTGAGAGAATATCGCTGACCATTTCAACGGCACATGCCGCTTCGTCGGAACTCATGTTGTGCCCTATGCCCTCAACGCAATGAAGATAATCCGAAGCTAATGCCATAACCACGACCGAGTCGGTCGAAAAACCGCCACTCGATATCTCGCCGGCAGTTGTTCCCCCAACCAGAGGAATATCACCGGCAACGGACAGTATGCCCTTGAGCAGTTCACGATGATCGAAACGCATTGCCCCGAAGACGATCAGTACCTGTGGAGTTCGGCCGGAAAGCCCGGCAAGAGCTTCGGATGCAGCACTGACGCCTGCCTCGTATGAATCAGGCAGCGCACTCGATCCCGAGCCGGTTTGTATTTTTGATAGTGCTTTCATGTTTCAGAGCGAACATGGTTTGCATGAGGGGAAAATCAGACACAGACCTGGCAGCCTGAGGATAGTACTTGTTGTAAATATACTCAAGGGGCTATAAGGCACCAACAGGAGGAAAAGAAAAACGGGACTATTTCATGAAAACCGGTGCATAAAAAAAAGAATAAAAGCAGACAGGATATGTCCTGAATAATTCACGAGGGCAATAAAAAAGGGATGCATAATCGCCACAAAGTGTTATTTTATTGGTGCTTAGACAACAAATAACCACTGGACGGCTATGCAACTCCCTTACTCCAATATACACACTGACCAGCCCAACCAACAAGCGCTATTTCCTGATTATTTCGAAGTATCCGTTGCCCCTGTCAACCTGAATTCCCGGAAAAAATGTAACCATGGTCGCCACAAATCAATGAAATAAAGAGGGTTATGTGCAAATAACCCTTGTTTTTTGCCTTAAACATAGTTACATTAGTAACCATAACAAAAGGAGGCACCCATGGCTTTTCGAGTTCATCAT
>DYNE01000032.1 GCA_020721225.1 Pelodictyon luteolum
AATTTATCGAAAATCAATAGGTTATACGATTTTACGCCAAGGAACTTCGGTTTAAGGTGATTCTTGCTTCAAAAAAACACAATCTGCCAGATACGCTATCAGAGCAGGCGGTTCTCGGTAACCCGTTAAAACCATCAGTTCCTTTCGGTTTCCGTCAGCCAGCTCCTTGCTTTTTCGATGTCGGAGAACATGCGCAGGTTGAGACCTCTGTTGACGACGACGTTTTCGTAGAAGCGCGCATCGGCATTGAACGTCGGATTGCAAACGATTGCGATTTTGAATACCCTGGGAACGCGTGAGGCCAGGAATTTGCCCACTTCATAGGTATCGACGGTGCCAAGCCGGTATTCGAGAGCGGTTTCGTCGCAGAGTACGAGGGTAGCTCCATGCTGAAGAGTGGCATCGATTACCCCTTGGGCATAATTCTCGACATCTTTGAGGTTTTCGTCGAAACCTGATGCCCGGACGAACAGAATATTCCCGTCTGTTCCCGTTGTGTATTGGATGCTCATTGTGCTATTGTTTCTTTTACGTAGTGCCAGACAGATAACCCCATTTTTCTGAACGTTTGACAGTCGTATCAATATTAAAAACCGGTTTGTTTCAGATCAGGTGGAGATGTTTTTGTATTCATCTGGATGTTTCATTTTGAAGCTACTGAGTTTTGAACGTAGAAGCTTCGTCACGTCACGAAAGGATTTTTCCCTGCAAACTGGCGAAAAGCCTTTTTTTTATGTAGAGAAACCAGGCGACTTTATTCTGCAGTTCTCAATGTCGTTTTGCATCCGGATGGAATAAGAACACTCTGAAAAGGTGAGTCTTGAGATTCAGAGTACCGCAAGGGTGAGGAAACGTTTGAATTACAATCAATATGATTGCGAATTGGAATAAGAGGTCTTTTGCTGTTCTGGCAGGGTGGAGCCAATCAGGAAATATGTTAAGGGGGAGAAGCATAATGAGCGTTCAGATTTCTATGAGTTGCCATGCAGCTAATTCGGTGTTGGTCAAGAAGCGTAATCCGGCTACATTGGGAGATTTGAAAAATACCATTTATAGCCAGATTACGCTTTGACGCTTACTCACAATCCTGTTATTTATTTTTTTTACTTTGTGGCTGCTGTTTTGCTTCAGCAAGTTCTTTGGCTATTTTTTGTGATGCTCCGGTCATAAATCCTTCGACTGTCTGTGTTGCTGCCATAATGCCTCCCAGTCCCCAGCTTTTTTCATCGACAACGATCTTGCCAAGTTCAGTATTGCTCTGGGAATCAGATATTTTAACATCAGCATCGAAATGTGAACTGCCTGCTCCGAATCCAATAAGTAAGCGCAGTGCCGAATTTCCTTCGGCGTACTTTGTTATTTTACCAGAAACAACTACGCTTTTTTCATTAACAGGTGCCCTGGACACTTTCTGAAAAGCCTGAGTTCCCTTGACTTCTGATGCAATTCGATCAGCGAAATTTTTTCCTGCAAAATCAGGAAGGTTTGCTTTTTCCGTTCCGTCGGTGAAATCCGTAATGACAATGCTTTCGTAAGCAGATAAATCCGGTTTGATATCGGCTCCTTCGTTACTTTTGATACCGCTTGTTGATCCGCAGGCAGCAAGTGAAAGTGTCAGAATAACAAGAAATAAGTTTCTCATTGGAATCTCCTTCAGTAGTGGGATTGGCGTGATGGGTGTATGAAATTCACGTATATAATATACTGTTTTTTCGGTATTAGTGTTTCTGAAAAAAATATTGCAAGTTGAGGAGCGGGGGCGCCGCAACAACATGACAGGGTATTGTTTTCTCTGCCACCAACTCAATATTATCGTATTGAGGATGCCGATGTATAGTGAAAGATGATTCTTTCTCCTGCTTTTCAGGAAAAGAGGTTGTTGGCGGCAAGCTTGTCGATGATTTTCGTAACGTCATGAGAGAGGCCTGGCGGGTTCAGGCGGCTGATGACTCGCGCAAGGGTGTAGAGCTTGCCTTCAAGCGGCATGAATTTGTTTACCACCACCACATTGTCCGTTCTCAGTCGGCACTCTCCGCCAAGGAAATTTCCTTTTTCATAGCGCAGGCTGAAGCCGAGCCCCTTTATGGTTTTTTCCAGCAGGGCAAGTTGTGCGGTTTTTTTCATGAAGCCAAACTCATGTTTGATTTCTCAGAGGTTTTTCTGCATAAGGTATTTCAGCACCGGAGCAGCATGGAGTGCCTGAATCATGTCACCTTCAAGCACAATGTCTTGCAGCTCTTTCTGAGATACCAGATGAACGGAGATCTCTTCGGTGGAATCCAGCAGTCTCGATCCTGTTTGCTCAACGCCTTCTGCAAGAAAGGTGCAGGTAAGATTGTTCTGCAGGGCAGGATTGGCTGAGAGCTTCATCCAGGGTTTCCATGTTCCTCCTCCGAAACCGGTTTCTTCCAGCAGTTCTCGCTGTGCGGCTTCAAGCAGCGATTCGCCCGGCTTGTCATGTACGCCTGCCGGCAGTTCATACGAAACCGTTCCTATACCGTGCCTGTATTGCCGGATCAGTACAATGTCACCTTTTCCGGTGAATGCGAGCACATTGGTCCAGGGCGGATACTCCAAGATGTAGTAGTCGTCGATAATCCTGCCGTTCGGCAGCTTGACCTTGTCCTGGCGCATGGTAAGCCAGGGGCGCCGGTAAAGGTATTGCGAAGAGAGGGTTGACCATGCTCCAGGTTCAGGGAATTCGTTCATGAATGTCCTCGCATTCTGGGATCGAGGGCATCCCTGACGCCATCTCCGATGAGGTTGAAACAGACAACAGTGGTGAGAATGGCGATACCGGGAAACGTCGATATCCACCAGTGGTTCAGAAGGCTGTCGCGCCCTTCATTGATAATGTTGCCCCAGCTCGGGGTTGGCGGCTGAACTCCGAGGCCGAGGAAGGAGAGCCCGGCTTCTGTAAGAATGATGCTGCCTATCCTGAGCGTTGCGGCTATGATGACGGGAGTGAGGCTGTTCGGAGCGAGGTGGCGGAAAATGATTCTCATGCTCGACAGGCCGAGGGCTTTTGCTGCCAGAATAAACTCCTGTTCCTTGAGCGAGAGCACCTGGCTTCTTACTATGCGGGCAACCCCCATCCAGCCGGTAAAGGAGAGAGTAATGACTATAAGATAAATGGAGTTGCCGAACGTCGCAATGATAATGAGAATGAGGAAGAGTGCGGGAAATGCTATCAGTACATCGACAATTCTCATGAGGAGAGCATCTATCCAGCCACCGAAATAACCGGATGAAATTCCTATAACGGTGCCGAGGGTTACAGAGATCATAACGACAAGAAAGCCGATAGAGAGCGATATTCGCGAGCCGTAGATTACCCTGCTGAGAATATCGCGTCCGTACTGGTCGGTTCCAAGCGTAAATGTTCTTGTTATGAGCGGATCTTTGTCTTTCCGGTCGGCAAGCTCACTAACCGACATGGTTCTTGAACGCATTCCCTGACGATAAAAGACAGTCCCGTTTTCGATTCGGTATTCGTCGATGAATTTCAGCGCATGGGGTTCATTGCGGGTTTTCAATGTCCGCAGGTCATTGATCAGGGAGTTCGAGAGTTTTTCTGCTGTGTTGTTTGCGCTCTGTACCGGCAGCGTCTGGATCTTTGGCTGTTTGAGTTCCAGTGCCTGCAGGCGGGTAAATGGCGGTTTATAGGCAGTAACAAGAAAGTCCTGCTGGTCGTACGGGCTGAAGGGTGCGAGAAAGGGCGCGAGAAAGGCGACTGAATAGAGTATGAAAATCACTACGGCTGCGCTCTGGGCAATGGTGTTCCGCATGAATGCCTGAAGACTGATTCTTCCAAGGCTCGATGCCTGCCGGTTCTCTCCTTCTTTTTGTTGCGATTCTTCTGCAACCGTTTTTTTTGAAACCATGAAGAGTGCTATGGGAACAGCGATAACGGCGATGGCAGCAATCCAGAACTCAATAATTTCAATGCTGAAAACTTCGCGAAGTTTTGCCGGTGAAAGGAGAATAAGCGACGTTGCGGCAGCCAGAGATCGGAAACTGATAACAACAAGGTCTCCCTGCAGCGTCATGACAAGCAGGTAGATCATAAATGAGAAAAAAAGAAAATAGCCCAGTCCTCGTTTTTTCCTGCTGATAAGGCCAATTCCGGGGATAAGATGGTAGATTGGCAATGTTCTTTGCTTTCTTGTTGTGTTCGTGGTTTTTCGGTTCAGCATGAATATTGTTTCAATTAGCGGAAAAAACAATACTTGCAGACGACAAATCAATTGAAGGGATAAAAAAAAGCAGCTTTCCTTCTAAAGAAAGCTGCTTTTGCAGGTATTGGTATTTCCTGTGAATCGCTTCAGCTTTTTCGTTAGCCGACAGCCGATTCGGTCTCAGCCTCAGTTTCCTTTTTCGGAGGAGCAATGCTGATAACCGGGGTTTCCGGCTCATCCATGATGCTGAGTCCGGTATAGGCGTCCATGGGAATTTCCCGTACGTGGATGATGTGACCCATGTCAAGGTTGGTCACATCGATGCTGACGTGATCCGGCATGTTTGCCGGCAATCCCTGAATGGTAAGGGCGTGCCGCAGAATCAGGATTTTTCCGCCTTTTTCTACACCGATAGAGTCGCCCGATACCGCTACGGGAACCTCCATTTCAACGACTTCGTCTGCAGCGAACAGCTGGAAGTCTGTATGGATGATACGGTCGCTGACCGGATCGAACTGAACGTCCTTGATGAAGGAACGCAGAGTTTTGCCATCGGGAAACTGAAGGTCGATGATATGTGATTCAGCAGAATGCACAAGTTTATTCAGTGCAATTTCATTGACACTGACCGCGACGGTTTCTTCACCTTTATGATAGATAACGGCGGGGACAATACCGTTCTTACGCAGTTTAGCTGCTTCTTTTTTCCGGATAACGCGAGGTTCCACCCCTAATGCAATTGTTTCCATGCTCTTCCTTTATCTCTTTTCTGCTTGTGATTTAGTGATTGTTCGTGATTTTTTGACTGATATTCTTGCTGTCGAAAAGACAGCTTACGGAGTCGTCTTCGTAAATGCGCTTGATGGCTTCTCCAAACAGACCGCTTACCGAAACCGTTTCGATTTTCGAAGAGTATTCGTGGCCGGTGACGACCGAATCGGTAACGATAACTTTTTCAATAACCGAAGCATCGATTCTTTCGATAGCCGGACCGGAAAGGATAGGATGTGTCGCCGCAGCATAGATTTTCAGGCCTCCAGCATCACGGATGGCTTTGGCCGCATTGACCAGTGTCCCTGCCGTATCGATCATGTCGTCGACAAGCAGTACGTTTCTGCCGTTCACGTCGCCGATAATGTTCATTACTTCGGCTACGTTGGCTTTTGGACGACGCTTATCCACAATAACCAGATCGGTACCCAGTTCTTCAGCAAATTTTCTTGCGAGTTTCACTCCTCCAACATCAGGTGAGGCTACAACGAGATTGTCGCGGAACTCTCTGTGCCGGACATGATCGATCAGCACGACGCTTGAGTAAAGGTGATCGAACGGAATATCGAAAAATCCCTGAATCTGAGGTGCGTGCAGATCCATGGTCAGAATGCGGTTCGCCCCGGCTTCAGTGAGCAGATTTGCGACGAGTTTCGCAGTTATGGCAACCCTTGGCTTGTCTTTTCTGTCCTGACGGGCATAACCATAATAGGGAAGAACTGCCGTAATTCTTGCTGCCGAAGAGCGCCGGGCGGCATCGATCATGATCAGCAATTCCATGAGGCTGTCTGCCGGTGGATTGGTGGATTGAATGATGAACAGATCCGATCCTCTGACCGACTCGAAATAGTTTACGGAAATTTCTCCGTCAGAGAAATTTTCGACTTTTGCATTGCACAGAGGCATGCCGAGATAACGTGCAATTTTCTCAGCGATTGCCGGGTTACTGCGCCCTGCAAAGATTTTGATTGGCTTTGCCATTGAGTCCTGCATTTTCTGAATGAAACGGGTTATATTATGGCAGCATTTCTCATTTCCTGTATGGTCGATCCTGTCTCTCCATTACTGAATCAAGGCTTTTACAGGACTTCGAATATAATGAAAAAGGCTGAAAAGTTAATTAATTTTTTCCTCTTTCAAGGGTATTACTATCTGCTTTTAAAATATGATAATTAGCGAAATCCGGGACTATCTCGGTCAATTTTTTTCAGGCATTGAACTGCATGGCGGCAGCGACACGATAATCACCGGTCCGGCCAAGATTGAAGAGGCTCGGTCCGGCGAAGTCAGTTTTATCTCAAATGAGAAATATGTCAGGTTTCTCGATACGACAGGCGCTTCGCTTGTCATTGTCGGGAGTTCGGTTCCGGTTGAAGCCTATATTGAAAAAACCTCGTTCATCAGGGTTCGCGATCCATATACGGCATTTATGTTTCTTCTGCAGCGGTTTTCCAAACCGAGGAGCGTTGCTCTTCCAGGTATTGCCGATACGGCCGTGGTCGGCAGCAATGTGCGTATCGGATCCAATGTCGCAATTGGTGATTATGCGGTTATCGGCGACCGTTGTTCGATAGGCGATAATGTGGTTATCGGACCGCATGCTGTGCTGCTTCATGACGTTTCTGTCGGCAATGATACCGTTATCAATCCCCATGTGGTCTGTTATGACGGTTCGGTTATAGGCTGCAGGGTGATCATTCATTCCGGAAGCGTTATCGGAGCAGATGGCTTCGGTTTTGCTCCGCAGGCAGATGGCTCATATCTTAAAATACCCCAGATGGGTATTGTCGAGATCGGTGACGATACAGAAATCGGCGCCAATGCAACCATCGATCGTGCGACCATGGGCAGTACGGTCATCGGCAGGGGTGTGAAAATTGATAATCATGTACAGATTGCCCACAATTGCAGGATTGGTGATCATACCGTTATTGCAGCCCAGGCAGGCATATCCGGCAGTGTCACTCTCGGCAGTTACTGTATGATCGGCGGGCAGGCAGGTTTAGCCGGTCATCTGGAGCTTGCCGACCGTACTCATGTCGCCGCTCAGGCTGGAATTTCAAAATCGTTTTTGCAACAGGGCGTCTCCCTGCGGGGTTATCCAGCACAACCGATGCGTGAACAGCTCAAGCAGGAAGCTCTTGTGAGAAGTCTTGGCTCTATGAAGGCTCGTCTTGATGCGCTGGAAGCCGAGGTTCGTCTGATACAGAAGAGTTGAGAGCGAGCCTCTCCTCTTGTTTCCATTCCATGAAATAACTCCCTGAGCGGATTTTCAGGTTTACGCTCAGGGAGTTTATTTGCTTATGACAGGTTTCTCGGTACCTGCGACGAATGGTGATGCAGAATCGGTTTTTCTCTCTGAATATCGACAACGAAGCTGAACCGGGATGGAAAACTCAGCAGAACCTGATCGACCTCGAATTCAAACGAGTAGATGCCGCTCAGCGTATGCAGCGTTTCGCTCATCGATTGTTTTCTCAGGGCTTTGTTATGCAGCCTCACCCCAAGGCCGTCTCTTGTCGCAAGCTGTTCGAAATAACCTCTTATCCCTTCCGGATTCGTTACCGTATGTGGAGAAAAGGTGGGGATCAGTACGGCATGTTCATTGTAAAGGGCCGCTATGTCGGCAGGGTTTCCGCAGCAGACCCGTGAAACCCACTGGAAAAGCACTTCTTCCGGATTGTTGAAAAGCATGGTGGATAACGTTGATGGAAACGGTTAAGTTGACCTGCCCAAATATAGCCTTAGTTTTTTTTTTGGCAATAAAAAAACCTGAACGCCGACAGGTGCGTTCAGGTTTTGCCGTTTCAGATAAACCCGATCGGAGTGAGCATGTTTACATCCTCAGCTCGCCGTCCTGGGCATCCCGCTTCAGTTCATCATTGGCATAGATCAGTATTTCTACCCTGCGGTTAAGTCGGCGACCTGATTCGGTTTCGTTCGATGCTACCGGGCGGGTTTCTCCGTAGCCCACAGCAGAGAGTCTGCTGCCGTAAACGCCGTAGGCTTTCAGCAAGTTCGATACAGCTTCTGCCCGGTGTTCCGAGAGAAGCTGATTGCTTTCTTCGCTGCCGACAGTGTCAGTGTGACCTTCGATGACTACGTTGGTGTCATCATATCGATTGATAATACGAGCAAGCCTCTCGATGTTGTCCCTGCTGGTAGCGGTGATGGTAGCAGAGCCAGTCGAGAAAAGTATTCCGGAATCGAATACTACCCTGATCCCTTCGCCTACGCGTTCTACTGTTGCACCTTCGACATCCCGATCGATTTCAGCTGCCTGCTTGTCCATGTAGTTGCCGATAAGGGCGCCAGCAGCTCCGCCTATTACCGCGCCGATAATAGCTCCTTTGGCCCAGCTGCCCGATCTGCTGCCTATGATTCCGCCGATCACGCCACCGGCAGTAGCTCCATAGCCTGCGCCTCTGCCTGCGTTGGTTGTGCTCTGACAACCCCACGTAATCGAAGTCATTGCGATAATAAGGAGCAGGGCAACGGGTTTTGTGAGTTTGTGTATATACACCATTTTTTAAGGATTTACGGGTTGAAAAAATCGGTCATGAATAAAAAATCAATATCGGAAACGCTGGGCCTCAATTAACAGAACTTACAGTGAAAACTTTTGTTAATATGTTATAAACTATACTTTTATATAAGTGATTTGGCTTCTCTTAAGTTCCCGATTTGTGTGAAATCTGCATATAATCATGTAAGTTTAAATCCGACGAATCTCCGCGGTTGCTTCGAGCGCCCTTGAGAGCTTGCACCGGGAGAACGACCATGTCAGAATAGAAGGGGTCTTATCGTGACTCATGACCTGGTAGGGCAAGATTGCCGTATGAGGTCGTTTACTATTGATACTTAAAGATAATTAAGGAGAAGAGATGCCAGGAAAAGAGGAATGGCGTGCCGCTCTTGAAAACAAGCTTCCACCGGAAAGCGATATCGTTGCCCGCAATATTGCCATTACGGCACAATATGCGTTCTGGTACCTTGAAAAACCTCATCTTTTCAAGTGGGCCGGAATGGCCGCTTTTGCATCACGGCAGGTGGGTTTTGCTCTCGTGCTTTTTGATCTCATGCATGCCCCATCCCTGAAACAGCTCTCGAACGAACGTCACTCATCGGGCTTTCAGGCTTTTATGGAGAGCGTGATCGGGAGTCCGGTTTATTTTATTTCGCTGATGCACACTTTTGCCGCTGAACGGATGTTCATGGCGGATTTTGATGCTGTTCGAAAGGGGAATAACAGCATCTATCACGATATAGCGTGGGCACATGCCGCATATCTGCATGAAGGGATTGCCGGGGTTGAGGATAACTGCGGAGAGTCTGATGAAGAGTATATGCTGAGAGGCTTTCGCTCGATCGATGAGGGAGCGAAGCTTCTTGCTGTCGATTCCGGCTCTGCTGAGGCCCGGGAGCTGATCAGGGAGGGAAATATTCTGCTGCTCCGTCATGAGCAGATCAATACGCTGCAGCCGGTTTTCGATGCTGTCAGTCCCGCCGGAAAGGTTATGGTGTCGTTCGGCAGTGAACTCGATTTCAGTTGCGGAAACCCGGAGTTCCTTTGCAGAAAAGCCTCGTTTGCCGGATTTGCCGGTTATTTTGAAACGCTTACCGGAATGCGGAGCATTACCAGTACGTCCGACCGTTGGGACTGGATTCAGCAGGAGGTGCTGCCTGCCTGGGAGCAAACCGATCTTTCCTGCCGGGAGGGTTCGGTTGTGCATCGCTCTTTTGCTTCGATGGCAGCAGGGGAGGGAGATTTTCTCCGCACTGCGGCCTTGTCGGTTTCAAAGCTTTACAGGACAGCCGGTTTGGTTTGATTTCATATGTCGGGGCATATACAGGGCTTTCATTATTTTGGGCGCAACGCCTCTACCGGATCCAGTCCGGCAGCTTTCCATGCCGGGAACATTCCGAAAGCCATGCCGATAATCGAGCAGACCATGATCGATACGGTTATCCAGAGCAGCGGAAAAATGAGCGGAAGGTTCAGATTCAGGGCAATGATATTGCCTGCCCCGATGCCGGCAATAATACCGATGAAGCCTCCCATGAGAGAGAGGATCAGGGCTTCAAGCAGAAACTGGTTGCGTATACTTTTTCTGGGCGCACCGATCGATTTTCGTATTCCGATCTCTTTTGTTCTTTCCGTTACGCTGACCAGCATAATGTTCATAATACCTACTCCGGCCGTAAGCAGTGCCATAAAGCTGATAATGAACGCTCCGGTACTGATGATGCGTTGAATGTCCCGAAATGAATCGATCAGGGAGTCGTTGGTTCTGATTTCGAAATCGTTGGTTTCTTTTATGGTCAGTCCTCTTGTCTGGCGCATGGCTCCTGTTGCCTGGTCGATGGTTTTCCTGTATTCGTCCTGCGAGAATGCTTCGACGGTTATGCTGATCGAGCTTTTTTCGTTGATATGGTCGAGGTAGCGGGTTATGGGAATAACAAGAAGGTTGTCCTGGCTTTGACCGAACGCAGCTCCTTTCTTTTCAAATACCCCGGCCACCTTGTAAACCTGTCCGTTTACCCGTATCGCTTTGTTCAGGGGATTTTCTCCTGCAGGGAAGAGTTTTTCTGCCAGTTCTCCCCCCAGAACTGCAATGTTTTGGGCATACTGAATATCGCTGCTGCTGAGGTTTCTTCCTGAACGAATGATATACCCGTTAGCCGGCGCAAAATTTTCGTCACCTCCGGTCATGGTTACATCCGGATTTGTCGATCGGTTTCCATACTTTGCCTGGTTTGCCGGGGAGGTAATGATAAACCCGATGTTCCTGGCTTTCGATTCCATGATTTTGCGGAAAAACACCCCCTGCTTATAGGTGATGTCCTCTCTGTTCGCATAACGGTTTCTGCTGTGTCCTCCTCCGAAAACCGTTGCGGGATATTTCTGGATCTGGAAGGTGTTTGCGCCGAGGCTCGTCAATCCCGATTCGACACTTTTGTCGATAGCATCGAGGGCGGTCATAACGGCAATAATCGAAAATACTCCGACCGCGACACCCATGATGGTAAGCCAGGAACGGAGGCGGTTTACTGCAAGTGACGAGAGCGCCTGCAGAAAGACCTCTTTTGTCTGTATGGTTCTGTGGTTACTCATATCGCAGTGAATCTGCAGGATCAAGTTTTGATGCATTCACCGCAGGCGCAAGACCGGAAATAATACCGGTGAGCACTGAAACGCCGAGACTGGCGAATACCAGGGTAAACGAAAACTGTACCGGAAAGTCGGGAATCGCTTTTTCAATGGTAAAGGTGATGAGGAGTGCCGTCACCAGGCCGACCAATCCGCCAAGCAGACAGATCATCACCGATTCAATAAGGAACTGCAGTAGTATGGTTTTCCTTTTTGCTCCGAGCGCCTTTCTCAGGCCGATTTCTCTTGTCCGCTCCCTGACGCTGACGAAGGTTATGTTCATGATACCAATGGCTCCGACAAAGAGCGACATGCCTGTAATAAATATACCTGCTGCCGCGATACCGTTCTTGATCGGGTCAAGCTGGCTCTTGAAGGCTTTCTGTTCGTTTATCGAGAAATTCTCCTCTTTTCCGGGTGCGATTCTGCGGATCCTGCGCATCAGACCGAGCAGTTCCTCTTTCGCTTCGACAACGCGGGTTTCATCCTTGATTTTAACCCGTATGGTTACAAACATTTTGCGCCCGTACACCTTTTCAAAGGCGCCAAGCGGCATGATGACCTGGTTGTCGAAGCTGAAAAGCCCGAGAAATTTTCCTTGTTTTTTAAATACGCCTACAATTCTGAACTTCCGGTTTTTCAGGCTTATGGTTTTTCCGAGTGCGTTTTCATTGGGAAAGAGGCCCGAGGCTATATCGTCGCCGACTACGCAGACCATTTCACTTCCCGCAGACTCTCCCGGTGTGAAGAAGCGTCCTGCCGCAAGATCGCCTGATGCGGTTTTCAAATACTCCTGGTTAGTGCCGAGTGAAAAGATCTGTTCAAGAACTCTGTCCTTATAAGTTGCCATTGCCTGATAGGTAGACATCTGAGGTACGGCAATTTCAAGTTCCGTTGCAGGGTTATCGGCAATGATGCGGTTTATCTGTCCGGCATATTCCGTTTTCAGGTCGGGACGGTTACGGTACCTCCACCACTCTCCCATGGTGCTCCACGAAGTCTTCTGAACGTAGATCACATCGTAGCCGATCATGGAGAGACTTTTTTCAAAACCCATGTCGATGCCATTGATCGCTGTACCCATCATGGTAATGGAGACAATGCCGATAATGACGCCGAGTGCGGTAAGAAAAGATCTGATTTTATTCGATCTGATCTGAAAGAGTGCGATTTTCAAACTTTCAGCGGTTTCATAGCGGAACTGCTGCAGGTTCTGTTTCATTGCCGTTCATCGCTTTCGATTCTGCCGTCCCGCAGGCGGATAATCCTGTGCGTAAAGCGGGCAATGTCCTCTTCATGGGTAATGAGAATGATGGTATTGCCTTCGTTTGAAAGTTTTCCGAACATCTCCATGATATCGTGGCTTGTTGCGGTGTCGAGGTTACCGGTCGGCTCATCGGCAAGAATGATGGAGGGTTTGTTTACCAGTGCCCTCGCTATCGCAACGCGCTGTATCTGTCCGCCCGATAATTCGGATGGCTTGTGCTGTATCCGGTCGCCGAGTCCGACACTGAGCAGAGCCTGTTCGGCACGCTCATGGCGTTCCTCGGGAGCTACTCCGGCGTAAATCAGAGGCAACTCGACATTTCTCAGACAGTTCATGCGGGGCAGCAGATTGAAGGTCTGAAAAACAAAACCTATTTCCCGGTTTCTCACCCTTGCCAGTTCATCGTCATCCATTTCAGCGACGTTGGTGCCGTTGAGCTCATAAATTCCGGATGTCGGGGTATCGAGACAGCCGATTATATTCATGAGCGTCGATTTTCCGCTTCCGGATGGCCCCATGATGGCAGCATAATCGTTACGCCTGAACTCCATGTTGATATTGTCGAGCGCTTTGACGATCTGGTCGCCCATTTCGTAGTGCCGGCAGAGCGATACCATGCTGATGATGACAGGTTCCATGGCTCCGATTTACCGTTTCGGGGTTTTGATGCTGCAACCGTCATAGAGCAGTGAGGTAATTGCCGTATAGCTGCCGGAAACGACATCTTCACCGGCTTTAAGTCCGGAAAGTACAATGATATGAGTGTTGTCGGCCGTTCCTGTCGTCACCTTTCGGAACGCAGCTTTGCCGTTTTTCGCTATAAAGACGCCTTCAACGCTTTCGATTTCTCGAGTCTGTTTTTCGGAAGGTTCTTTATCCTCCTTACGGGCAGCTTTCTTTCCCTGGGGCGTTCTCACGGTCACGCTCTGAATGGGTACCACAAGCGCGTTTTTTACCCGTATGGACTCGATGTCGGCTGTTGCGCTCATGCCCGGTTTAAGGAGACGCATATGGTTAAGGATGCGTATTTTAACTGAAAAATTCGTTACCTCCTCCTGAGTTCCTGCTGCCTGAGAGATTGCCGAATTTGAAATTTCATGTACAACACCTCTGAAGGTGCGATCCCCGAAAGCATCGACCGTTATTGCTACCGGATTGCCTTTTCTGACGTTTACAATATCGTTCTCATTGACTTCCACCTCGACCTGCATGCTGTCGAGGTTTGCCAGTCCGAGCACCTCGGTTCCCGGAAACTGTCCGGTTCCTACCACACGTTCACCCGTTTTACTGTTAAGTTTAATGATGGTCCCGTCAATCGGAGCGCGGATAACGGTTTTTCTCATCCGATCCTGGTTCTGATCGTACAGGCTTCTGTACTGTTCAATTGCGTAGGTCGAGGCTTCAAACGATGCTCTTGCTGCATCGGCATTTGTTTTAGCCGCAAGGTAATCCGTCTGGGATATCAGCTTTTCTCTGAAAAGCAGCGATGCTTTCCGGAAATCATCTTCAGCCTTGATTTTTCTTGACTTTGCTTCGAGACTTTGTGCTTTTGCAAGGTTAAGCTGCGCCATGCTCTGTTCCACCTGATTGATATAGACATCAGGCTGAATCTTGAAAAGAAGATCCCCTTTTCTGACCTGTTGTCCGTCTTTTATCGGCAGTTCTATAATCTCTCCCGAAACATCGGGCGACATAGCCACTTCAGTCTCAGGTTCGATTTTACCTGTAGCAGTGACCACATGAACCACCTCCTTTCTGAACGATTTTTCTGTTGTGACCTCCACGGCTTTTTCCCTGAAGATGAAAAAAGATACAAGGAGCGCAATTCCAAGCAACAGAAGCGGGATGGCGATCAGCAGGGATTTACGGTTTCGAAGCAGTTGTTGTTTCTTCATGAGCGATAAAGGTGAAAACCTGTGAGTTTACCGGGTTGAAAGAGTTCCTGAGGTGAAATCAAGCACGTTTTTCTGCAGGGCCAGATTGTAGGTTGCCTGACTGAGGGTGGACATGGCGCTGAAGAGTGCCGTGCGAGCTGAGCTCAGCTCGATAAACCCCGATGCTCCGAGATCATATTTTCTCTTGATGCTTTCATAAGCTGATTTTGCCGCTTTCAGGCCGGCTTTCGCCGATTCGATTCTTGTAAAAGCCGAGGAGTAGTCCGTAACGGCCTGTTGCAGGTCAAGCGCGATATCCGAATGCAGGTCTTCGTAATCGAGCCTCTGGTTGATCTGGTTGATCTTTGCCTGTTCGACATTATATCGAGTCTGAAAGCCGTCAAAAAGCGCCCAGCTTAAATTGAGCGATACCGAATAGCCGATCGAGTTTTCAAGCTGCTCTCCAAGAGGGGGGTAGGAGTAATTAAAGGGATCTCCGCTGTATGTTTGACGCAGCGATTCAACGCCGCTGGTGCTGACGTTGAAATTCAGGTCGAGCTTCGGGTACCAGGAGGCCGCCGCCTGTCGTATCTGCCATCCGGCAGCATCGGTTTCGAGTTTTTTACTTTTAAGGTCGTCGCGCCGGAGGAGGGCTTGAGCGATGAGGCTGTCGATGCCGGTTTTGAGCGGCTCAGGCGAGAGCGTTTCTTTCGATACCGGTTCGAGCAGGAGTTTTGTCCGGGGATCGATGCGAAGCCTCCGGAGGAGCTCCAGCCGGCTTCGTTCAAGCTGTGCATCTGCCTGATTGACCGCAAGTTCACTGCTGGCGGTTTCCGCCTGCTGCTGATAAAGGTCGGGCATCGATTTCAGTCCGATCTGGAACTGCCGTTCGGTCAGTGTCAGCTGATCTTTTGCGGTCAGCAGATTTTCACGGGCAATGGCAAGTATTTCCTCATTGAGCAGCACCTGATAATAGCTCTGTGTAACGTCGAAGACGACCGCCTGTCTGGCCCGGAACAAAGAAAACCCTGCACCTTGCCCGTTTTTAAGTGCAGCCTGAAGAGCGGCATAATCTCTGAAGCCGTTGAAAAGATTGAGGCTGGTAGTCAGGGCCAGATTGAGCGTTTCCTGCTCGCTTTTCAGTTTAACGGTTTCTGTGCCGGAAAGCTGTGTGTATGAACGATTGACCGAATAGGGAACATAACCGGCCGAGACCGAAAGCCGGGGAAGAAATGCTCCATAGCTTCTCAGTACGTCGGCTCCTTCCAGTTGCACGAGGTTGCTCGCTTTTTTCAGGGACGATGCGTTATCGAGAGCAATGGATACAGATTCCTGGAGTGAGAGTCTTTTCTGCGGCGGTTCTGCGAAGAGTATGGTAATTGGCAGAAGCAGCAGAATCGCTGTAGTGAGAATAGCATGAAAAGGTCTGGAGTTCAAAATGGATATCTGTAACCGTTTGGTTGTCATCTATTTTCGTTATGTGCCTGGCTAGCATGTACTCACCTCATAAGCTGCGTAGAGGATAAATAGTTTCATTAGATGAAGATGAATCGCTCAATCCGGGGCGTTGTGGCTCTAAAGCAGTTCAAGCAGTGCATCTATTCCGCTTCTGTAGTGATCTGCCTTGTCGGGATTCAGCTGTATAAGGGAGGTATAGACCTTGATTGCCTTTTTGTAAGCGCCCTGCTGGGTGAACAGTTTTGCGAGTGTTTCTGTCGGAACCGCTATGACGGCATCGTCAGGAAACGGCTGTTTCTGTTCCATAACAGGGGTTGGGTCGAAGCTCTCAGTCGATTTCAGCGGCTGAAAATCCTGGAGCGCTGCCGAAAGCAATTCAAGTTCATCGGCAACCGGGTCGTTCCGTAAGGCAGTATCGGCATCATTTACCTGAGTGCCGAGGATCTGCAATGAGATCAGTTCTTTCCAGGCGACCTGGTTTGCAGGTGCCAGATGGCAGCATTTTTCCAGATAGCCGAGAGCAAGATCATGCCGCTTGAGTCCTTTCAGAGCTTTTGCAAACAGCAGATTGATGAGGTAGGAGTCCGGATAGTGTCCCTCCAGAGGCTGCAGTTTATTCAGTCCGGCCTGGTACTCTCCTCTCGACAGGTCGAGAGAAACCTCGGCAAAAAAAAGATGCGGTTCAGTCAGCATGTCTCGGAAGTAAAATAACGTGCATTGTTTTACCTGCCTGCCGGTTCGGGTTTTTCCTGTGCATAGTGCAGGAGTTTATCGACAAGTACGGTAAAAGGAATTCCCGATGCCTCGAAAAGTTTCGGATACATACTGATATCGGTAAATCCCGGAATCGTGTTGATTTCGTTCAGGACAATCGAGCCGTTTTCTTCGTTTACAAAAAAATCGACCCGTGACATGCCTCTGCAGCCAAGAGCCTTGTAGACGGTTATAGCGCTGCGGCGAACGCTGTCGAGCAGTTCATCGGGAAGACGGGCAGGAATGAATGTTTTCGCAGTATTGTGAATATACTTGTCCTGAAAATCGTAAAAATCACTGCCGGGTTCGACTTCGCCCGGTACCGAAGCCAATGGCTGGTCGTTTCCGAGTACGGCAACCTCGATCTCTTTGCCGCTGACAGCGGCTTCAACAAGTATTTTTCTGTCGTAAGTGCAGGCAAGTTTCAGGGCTTCCGGAAGTTCAGCAGGCAGATGGACCTTGGAGATGCCTACCGAGGATCCGAGACTTACCGGCTTGATGAAGAGGGGATAGTCGAATGTACTGCCGATAAGCTCATGAACAGGTTCCGGATCGGCAAGATAGCTGGCTGCTTGGAGAGTTATGGAGGGTGCCGTAGCTACTCCCGCATCGACTGCACAGAGTTTTGTAAGAGCCTTGTCCATTGCGATCGCTGAAGCGGATACGCCGCAGCCGGTATAGGGGATTCCCATTGTATCAAGTAATCCCTGTACCCGGCCATCCTCTCCGTAACCACCGTGCAGGGCAATAAAAACCACATCGATTCCTGCTGCTCTGAAATTGAAGTCAAAGGGTTTCTCCGCACTGTTTCGAATCATCTCCCTGAGCAGTGTTTCGGTATTTTCGATGGAGGATTTCCTCATAATCGACGAAAGGTCAAGAGCCAGGATTTCAGCAGCCGAATCTCCGGAGAACCACGCTCCTTCGTGTGTAATATATATCGGAACAACACGATAGCGTTCCCTGTCGATTGCTCCCGAAATTGATCGGGCTGAAATAATGGATATTTCGTGTTCTGTTGATTTACCTCCGAAAAGAAGGGCAATGGTCGTCTTTGACATCGATACAGGTTATGGATTACGATACCGTTATTGCAATAAAAGGACTTCCGTGATCCGTCAAGAGAGCTGAAATGCGGAAGAGTCGAACTTCCAATACCGGTTTCCGGCATTAATCCGGAAAATACCCGTCCTTATCAAGACAAACAACCCGGCAACGAGGAAAAAACCATTTCCTGAATTTTTTTAACGGGTTTGTCGATTTCTGATTCCGATCGATACTCCGGGAGTGTTCGTTTATACTGATTTTATTATTTTTTTAAGTATAAATAATATGGGAGGGCAGAGTGTCTTGTGCTGTGGTTTCTTAATGCCTGCAATGTATGCAAAAGATTATGAAGTATATACTTGCTCATATCCTGCCATTGCTCGTGATGCTTCTGACAGCTTCATGCTCGAGATTTTCTGTCATGAGCGATTTTGACCGGAATTTCGATTTTAACCGCTCCCTGACCTATCAATGGGTGAACCCTCCCGGTGATGAGAGCCCGGATCTGCTCTCGGCAAATCCGCTCATCCGTAAACGAGTTCAGGATGCCATTTCGAGTGAGCTTGCTTCGAGAGGTTTTTTGCCGGCCGGTTTATCCAGCCCTGATCTGCTTCTGGTAGTCCGTGCTTATGTGAATGAAAAGAGCTTCACAAGGTATGATATGCATCCGTTTCATCACCGTTTTTTTTATCACGGCAGGGTTTTTCGTTATTACCCAGGGTTTGGCCCTTTTTATGAAGATCCCGTGACAGTTTATTATGAGGAGGGTAATCTTGTAGTCGATATGCTGGATGAAAAGGGGATGCATCTGGTATGGAGGGGATCGGCAAGAGGTTACCTGAAAAAATACAGAACCGGGAAATCCATGCAGAAAGATATTGATCTTGCGGTTTCAGAAATCTTTTCTGATTTTCCATCGCCAAAACACCCAGCCCGGGAAAGGTGAATATGCCGCTTCGATCGGTTGTTTTATTGCGATATTAAAACATTATCTCCTCAGTGTGAAAGATCTCTTTTCAACAGTTTATTTGGTCGATACGGGTCTGCAGACAGGTGAACGGAATATGTTGCTCGATCGCAGCCTCATGCAGGCATTCATCGATGGTCGTTTTTTCTGCAAATATGGCGCAAACAGTTGTTTATGGAGATTTTACGGATGGCATCCGCATGCCGTTACTCTTGGCTACAATCAGGATATTACCCACATCGATGCAGGATTGTGCGCAAAAGAGGGGGTTGATATTGTAAGGAGGCCTACGGGAGGACGGGCAGTTTTCCATGCAGAAGAGTTCACCTACAGTTTTTTTTCCGGTATAGATATTCCTAACTCCAGCCTCTATCGCATGGTTCATCAGGTAATCATGTCAGCTATCCGTCAGCTTGGCATTCATGCCGAATTCTGCCGCTCGACGCTTGACGAGGCTGCCGCAAAAAAGCTTCCCGTAACCTGTTTTACCTCTTCTGCCCGTTATGAACTGCAGGTGAACGGAAGGAAGCTTGTCGGTTCAGCGCAGAGGCGGACCGGTAATGTACTGCTGCAGCACGGCTCACTTCCTCTTACCCGAAAGCACAAGGACCTCTGCAGATTCATTTCGTATCCGGATGACGAAACTGCCATAACGACCCGGTATGAGATGGAAAGAAAAACTATTTCACTGGAGGAACTTCTGGGTTATATTCCCCCATATCCTATGATGTCGGGATTGATGCAGAAGGCTTTGGCCCTGCACTCCGGACCTGCAATAATCATGCTTGAAGAGCGAGATATTGAAGAGTTTGTTCAACCTGCAGAACTCTTGACCTGCAAAACAGACGAAACGTTATGAACAGTGGCAACCAGCAGAAATCAGCCCATGTGACTACCCGAAGGCTTCTCGATATGAAGGCAAACGGGGAAAAAATATCGGTGCTGACCGCATATGATTTCACTACAGCCAGAATTCTCGATCGGGCAGGGGTTGACGTCATTCTTGTTGGTGATTCTGCGAGCAATGTGTTTTCCGGCCACAACACTACCCTGCCTATCACTATTGACGAGATGATCTATCATGCGAAGGCCGTGGTAAGGGGCGTGCAGGCCGAGACAAGCCGGGCAATGGTGGTTATCGATATGCCGTTTATGAGTTATCAGCTGTCGAGCGAGGAGGCATTGCGCAACGCCGGTAAAATCATGAAAGAGCATGAGTGCGACGCGGTGAAGATGGAGGGGGGACGGATTGTCGCCGATACGGTTAAAAGAATAACCGATGTAGGAATCCCGGTGATGGGACATCTGGGCCTTATGCCCCAGTCTATTTATAAGTATGGCAGCTACAGGGTTCGGGCGCAGGAAGAGCGCGAAGCCGAACAACTGCTCGAAGACGCAAAACTGATCGAGCAGGCCGGAGCGTTCGCCATTGTGCTTGAGAAAATACCTTCAAAACTTGCAGAGGAGGTTACCGCTCAATTGACTATTCCGACCATCGGAATCGGCGCTGGTCCATCCTGCGATGGGCAGGTGCTTGTGATAAACGACATTCTCGGACTTAACCGGGAGTTCCGTCCCCGTTTTGTGCGTCGCTATGCCGAACTGGATGCCATTATCGACGGGGCGGTCAGGCAATACGTAGATGATGTGAAATCAGGCAGCTTTCCTTCTTCTGATGAGAGTTATTAATACCGTATTCTTCTTTCGGCAAGCTTTTCAATGTTTGCCGAAAGATTGTCCCTTTATGGTCATGTTTCACAAAAAGCTTTTCCGGAAAGCCCAGTAAATGTCCGGTTGATCGGGATCCACTTTTTATGGTGGCTTTCAAAGGAGATCTTTCAGGGAAGACAGCAAACGCTGACAGTCAGATTACTTATTTTATGGCAGACGAAGGAAGAGAGAGTTCACGCAAACGATATCCTCCCGTACTTAAAACCGATTCGGACGGACGATTACGGATACTGCCGTTTGTATCGCGTTCATTTGTACCTTCGCTCTTTACGGTCATGAACATGGTCAGCGGTTATATCGCCATTGTGATGTCGGGGGAGGGGAGTTTTGCCCTCGCCTGCTGGTTCATCATTCTTGCGGCTTTTTTTGATACCATCGACGGTTTTGTCGCGAGGGTGACAAACGGAATTTCCGATTTTGGATTTGAACTCGACTCTCTTTCCGACCTGGTCTCTTTCGGTGCCGCACCGGCTTATCTTGTCTATCGTTTCGCTCTCGAGGGGATGCCGTTCAATGCCGGTATTTTTCTGAGTTCACTGATTATGGTCGGCAGCGGGCTTCGGCTTGCTCGCTTCAATATTACGCTGATGGGATATCATAAAGAGTCATTTTCAGGTCTTCCCGCTCCGGCACAGGCTCTGACCTTTGCAGGTTTTGTGCTCTGGATGCTCGCAGAACCTGAATTGCTGACCGAAGAATCTCTTCGCACGGTACTCTTCTGGCTTGCTGCCGTTCTCTCTTTTCTGATGGTAAGCAAGATCAACTACGATGCTCTGCCGAAGCCTACGCTCGATGCGTTCAGGCGGCAACCGCTGCAGCTCAGTCTTTATGTTATTGCGTTGTTCTGCGTACTTGTCTTTCAGGCGAAGGCTTTTTTTCTGGCCATGTTATTGTATATTCTGCTCGGGGTTATCCGCTCGGTCGGTCTTTTGTTCCGGCAGTGGCAGACTTGATTTTTTCAAACTATCCTATGTGCAACAATGCCCTATAACGCTAAAATAAAGGTTACCCTGCGTCAGTCCATTCTTGATGTTCAGGGAAAAGCTGTTGAACATGCCCTGAAGAATCTGGGATATGGAACAGTTGATTCGGCAAGGATCGGCAAGTATATCGAAGTGAGCATCAATGAAACGGAGAGGGTAGAAGCTGAGCGCATCTGTAACGAAATATGCCAGAAACTTCTTTCGAATCCCGTCATGGAAAACTATGCCTTCGAACTTGAACAAGTAAATTAAATTTCGGAATCCGATTATGGGTGCTATTACTGCAGGGATTGTTGTTTTTCCCGGTTCAAACTGTGATCACGATACGGAGCATGCTGTCGCCTCTTTCAGAGGGATACGTCCGGTTATGCTCTGGCATAACGAACATGATCTTCAGGGAGTCGATTGTATTATTTTGCCCGGCGGCTTTTCCTATGGCGATTACCTGCGTTCGGGTGCGATAGCCCGGTTTTCACCGATCATGCAGGAAGTGATCGAATTCGCGCGAAAAGGGCGTCCTGTGCTTGGCATCTGCAACGGATTTCAGGTTTTGCTTGAAAGCGGACTGCTTGAAGGCGCGCTTTCGAGAAATCGCGATAAAAAATTCATCTGTTCCCGTACCACCATTACCGTGTCCAACACTTCGACATTGTTTACCTCCCGCTACCGGCAGGACGAGGTGCTTTCCATTCCTGTCGCTCATGGCGACGGTAACTATTTTGCTCCTCCAGAGGTAATCGAGAGGCTCGAAGAGCATAATCAGATTGTATTCCGGTACTGTGACGCCGAAGGGAATGTCGTTCCGGAATCCAACCCCAACGGTTCCCTGCATAATATTGCCGGTATTATCAACAGGGAAGGAAATGTGCTTGGTCTTATGCCCCATCCTGAAAGGGCGAGTGAAAAACTTCTCGGTTCAGATGACGGACGAAGGCTGTTCGAGTCGGTTTTCGACTCTATCGCCGGAAGGCAGTAACCGGATAAACATAAACCCTTCGTGACGCAGAAGCTCAAAGTGTTTTCATGGCTGCTGTTTGATTTTGCCAATACGGCATTCAGCGTCATGATGGTTACCTTTGCTTTTCCTCTTTATTTCAAGAATGTGATCTGCGGCGGGGCTCCCTCAGGTGATGCCATGTGGGGGGTGAGTGTCAGTGTCTCCATGCTGTTTGTCGCGGTGATCTCTCCGGTACTCGGCGCAGCTTCGGATTATTCCGGCAGGCGCAAACGGTACCTTTTTTTCTTTACCCTGCTTTCGGTAGTTGCAACGGCGTTGCTCGGCTTCTCGGCACCGGGTATGGCTATTGCCGCCGCCCTGCTTTTTATACTCGCAAACATGGGATTTGAGGGAGGGCTGGTTTTTTATGATGCATATCTCAAGGAGATAGCTTCGGATAAAAGTATCGGCAGGGTATCCGGATACGGTTTTGCCATGGGATATCTGGGCTCGCTCACCATACTGCTGCTTATGATGCCGCTTCTCAGTGGTGGTATTGTGCCTGAAAATGCATCCAATATCCGTACCGGTTTTATGGTGACAGCACTGTTTTTTGCGATATTTTCACTTCCCCTTTTTATCGTGCTCCGTGATGAAAAAAAACGTGATGGCCGTGCTATTTCCATGGGATTGATCGTACGTTCCATAAAAGAGGTGAAACATACGGTTCGCCACATCATGCATTATCCTGATCTTGCCCGTTTTCTTCTCGCCTATTTTTTCTACAACGATGCCATTCTTACCATTATCGCGTTTTCATCGATTTATGCCCAGAATACCCTTGCGTTTACAACCAGGGAACTGATTGTCTTTTTTATGCTGGTGCAGACGACGGCTATTGTCGGGTCTGTTGTATTCGGGTTTATTACCGATCGAATAGGCCCGAAAAGAACCATAGTCTTTACCCTGATGATCTGGTTTGGCGTGGTTCTCGCTGCGGTATTCGCCGACAGCAAAGAGCTGTTTTTCGCAACAGGCATGCTGGCCGGTATGGCGATGGGGTCTTCGCAGGCAGCATCCCGCTCGATGATGGCTAAACTGACTCCCCGTGAACATGTTGCCGAGTTTTTCGGTTTTTATGACGGAACCTTCGGAAAGGCTTCGGCGATAGTCGGCCCTCTTGTATTCGGAATGGTTTCGGCACAGGCCGACAGTCAGAAAGCGGCGCTCTCTTCACTGCTGGTTTTCTTTGCGATCGGTCTTGTTCTGATGCTGCGGGTCAGGTCGCAGAGTATTCCGGTGAGCGATCCGCACTCGATAACGGGTGCAACGCGTTTATAACCGGAAAAAGCGGCCATCGGAGCCGAACCGAAAGCGGCTGTTCGGGAGATCGTAAAGAGGAAAGTTATGACACTAAAGCCAGTTAACGCTACATGGAGCTTTGCGGAACTTCAGATGTATTTTCGCAAACTGATGCCGTTTTTTTTAAAAAATCTTCGGCATGACAACATTTTTCTGAGCGCAGGTTCCCTTGCTTTTCAGACGCTTCTTTCAATCGTGCCATTTCTGGCAGTAACCCTTTCGGTGCTCAGGATTTTTCCGTTTTTTGCCAGTCTGAACCGTTATCTCGAAGAGTTTATTTTTCAGAACTTCATTCCCTCAGCCGGAGAAGATCTCAGAATACATTTTGAGGCGTATATCGGCAAAACCTCCACGGTTCCGCTTATCGGAGGTCTGCTGCTCTTTATCATTGCACTCTCGCTTATTTCCACTATAGATCGTACGCTCAACGATATATGGAAGGTTCGCGCACCCAGAAAACCTATCCAGGCATTCACGCTTTACTGGACGGTTCTTACTCTTGGCCCCGTACTGATAGGCAGCAGCCTGGGTGCAAGTTCCTATGTCTGGTATACCGTTTTTACCGAAGGGCCACTGCTTGAACTGAAAATACGACTGATCTCATTTCTCCCTTTTGTCAACTCGCTGCTGGCTTTTCTGCTGCTCTACATGCTGGTGCCGAACCGCAGGGTGAAATTGCCACATGCTTTTTCAGGGGCTGTGGCTGCAGCGCTTCTTTTTGAGCTTTCAAAAAAATGGTTTGTGTTTTATGTCAGCCGCTTTGCTACATTTGAGCATATCTATGGTGCCATCTCAGCTGTTCCGATGCTTTTTTTCTGGATTTATATCGGATGGCTTGTTGTGCTGACCGGAGCAGAACTTGTTTTCAGCATCGGAAACGTGCTTTCTCCATTGGTAGAGATTGTTTCTAAAAGGGTGTTTCCGGGACTGGCGCCCCTGTTTTCAGTACTTGCCACGATCTGGCGTGCACAGCAAGCCGGTTTGCCTGTTCATACCGGTTCCCGGGTTGTGAGGGGGGCCTTGTCTGCGATTGCCGCGGACAGGATAGTTGATCTGCTGTTGCTGAAAGGGGTGGTGCACGAGACATCGGGAGGTGAGCTTGTCGTAAGTGCGGATCTGTACCGAATGACCTTGTTCGACCTGTACAGTCTCATTCCCTGGGAGTTTGCGGTACATGAAGATTTTGAAGGATATGATGATGACGGTTCGGAGATGTTCGCTTCATTAGAGAACGATGTGACGGTATGCCTTAAGGAAAAGATGGCTATCCCCGTTGCCTTACTATTACAGGATTCAACCATTCAGCGCATATGAGTTATCAGGTTATTGCGCGGAAATATCGGCCGGCGACATTTGCCGATATTACAGCGCAGGAACATATCACCCGAACTATCCAGAACTCGCTTCGCATGGGCAGGCTTGGTCATGGATATATTTTTTCTGGTCTTCGCGGAGTAGGTAAAACAACAGCGGCAAGGGTTTTTGCCAAAGCGGTCAACTGCCAGAGAATCATCGATGATCCGGAATACCTCCGGATGGTAACCGAGCCTTGCGGGGAGTGCGAGAGTTGCAGGGACTTCGATGCCGGAACCAGTCTGAACATTGCCGAATTCGATGCTGCGTCGAACAACAGCGTTGACGATATCCGCATGCTTCGGGAAAATGTCCGTTATGGCCCTCAGAAAGGACGTTACCGGGTTTACATCATCGATGAGGTGCACATGCTTTCGATAGCGGCATTCAACGCATTTCTGAAAACGCTTGAAGAACCGCCTGCTCATGCTATTTTTATTTTCGCTACTACCGAGCTGCACAAGATTCCAGCTACAATCGCTTCCCGCTGTCAGCGCTTTAACTTCAAGCGTATTCCTCTGCAGGATATTCAGAAGCAGCTGCAGACCATCTGTGATGCCGAAGAAATTTCCGTCGAACCGGATGCGCTTCAGCTTGTGGGGCGTAAAGCACAGGGCTCCATGCGCGATGCCCAGAGCATTCTCGACCAGGTCATTGCTTTTTCCTTTGACCGGGAGAGCGACGGAGCCATCAGCTACGCCAAGGTAGCCGAGCTGCTGAACTATATTGACGACGATCATTTTTTTGCCGTAACGGACGCGGTTCTTGACAGCAATCCGGCGAATATGATCGAGACCGCTCAGTTTATCATTCAGAACGGTTATGATGAACAGGATTTTCTTGAGAAGCTCATCGAGCATCTCAGAAATCTGCTCATGGTACAGAACCTCCGCTCAACAAGGCTTGTTGAGCGCCCTGAGGCCGTAAGAGAGAGGTATCTGCAGGATGCCGCAAGATTTTCGCCTGAAACGGTCATGCAGATGATAGATCTTTTGCTGCATGTCTCGAAAGAGTTGAAATTTCAGTTCGAGTACCGGTTTCGTTTTGAACTCGCCCTGCTAAAGCTCATCGATATCGCTACGGTAAAGGCCGTGACTGCTCAAGCGACTGACTCCGCATCCGGCCTGCAAAAAAAAAAGCCCCTCCTGAACAGGTAGTCACCCCACCCGCCGGGACGAGGGGTGCTTTCGAGTCGAAACCTGCAAGGAGCGTTGCTCATGCTGGCGGCAATGAACAGAAGAGAACAGATATCGATCTCGACACATGGCAGAAAAAACTTTCCGGCTTTGGTTCGGGTTTTATGCCTTTATCGCATCGCAAAAACGCTCCGGCATCCCTGATTGCGGAATCTTCTCCTGAACTGCTTGCTTCATTGCCTGATCTTGAGTCCCTGAAAGTGGAGTGGCATCAGTTTCTCGAAGCGGTTGCCCGTGCCGATCACAGTGTTCTGAGTGCCCATCTTAACGCATGCGAGCCGATTTCATGCAGCGATCGCGGGATATTTACGGTTTCATGCTGCAGAAAGTTTTCTTACGAAGAACTGCTGCAGGAACTGCCTGCGCTGCAAAAAGAACTTGCGGCGTTTTATCGGCTGCCTTTGCTTCTCCGGCTGGTTTACGATGCAGAAAAAGATGCCTGTACCAAAGAGAAAACGGTCTTTACCCTTTTTCAGGATCTTTCCCGTAAAAATGAAGTCATACAGTTCATCATAAGGGAATTCGGAGGTGAACTGCTCTATTGAACCTGAATGCCCGGGTTTTATAAATCAGCAAAAATTCATCATATTCAGACTTTTCAGGCAATACGTTCGGACAATTCATTTATCACTTTACTTAAGAGAAAAAGATATGTATAGAGCTGAAGAGAGCATGGTGCCTCTTGAAAACCGTTTTCGGACAGATTATTGCGGTTTGCTTGGAGTCGGCAGTGAAAACCGTTTCGTCAGGATGGGTGGCTGGGTTCACAGAAAAAGAGATCACGGCGGACTTATTTTTATCGATCTGAGGGATCATACCGGGATTTGTCAGCTGGTTATTCAGCCGGAACAGCAGGCGCTGTTCAATGCCGTCGAACATCTGCATGCCGAATCGGTCATCTGTATCGAGGGCACGGTTGTTCTGCGCAGTCCTGAAACCGTCAATTCCCGTCTTGCCTCCGGTGAAATAGAGGTTGTGGTCAGCAGTGTCATTGTTGAAAGTGATGCGCAGCCACTTCCTTTTCCCGTTGCCGACGAAGTGCCGACCTCCGAGGAGTTACGTCTGAAGTATCGTTTTATCGATCTTCGCCGCGAGAAGATTCATGAAAACATCATTTTCCGCAGCCGCCTGACCGCAAAGGTTCGCCGTTACCTCGAAGAACGGGAATTTATCGAGATTCAGACGCCGATTCTCACATCGAGCTCACCTGAAGGTGCCCGTGATTTTCTTGTGCCGAGCCGTCTTCATCCGGGGAAATTCTACGCATTGCCTCAGGCTCCACAGCAGTTCAAGCAGTTGCTGATGGTTTCGGGTTTTCCTCGCTACTTCCAGATAGCCCCATGTTTCAGAGATGAGGATGCCCGCGCCGACCGGAGTCCCGGAGAGTTTTACCAGATCGATATGGAAATGGCTTTTATCGAACAGAACGACCTTTTCGAGATTCTTGAAGGTATGTTCAAACATCTGACCGAGACCATGTCGCAGAAGCGGATCACGCAGTTTCCGTTTCCCCGCATCAGCTACAGGGAGGTGATGAACCGCTTCGGTACCGATAAGCCGGATCTGAGAATACCTCTTGAAATTCAGGATGTGACATCGCTTTTCGTCAACTCTTCGTTCAAGGTGTTTGCATCGAATACCAAAGAAGGTACTTGCGTCAAAGCGCTGGTATTAAAAGGTCGCGGCGGAGAATCCCGCATGTTTTATGATAAGGCCGAAAAACGTGCCCGCGAACTTGGTTCGGCAGGTCTTGCCTATATTCAGTTCAGGCAGGAAGGGCCGAAAGGTCCGATAGTAAAGTTTCTGGGCGAATCCGAAATGGAGATACTGAAAAAGCAGCTTGCTCTTGAGACCGGCGATGTGGTGTTTTTCGGCGCAGGCAAATGGGAAACTACCTGCAAGATCATGGGCGGTATGCGGATCTATTTCGCCGATCTCTTTGAACTCGACAAGGATGAACTCTCGTTCTGCTGGATTGTCGATTTTCCCATGTACGAGTACAACGAAGAGGCCAAAAAGATCGATTTTTCACACAATCCGTTCTCCATGCCCCAGGGTGAAATGGAGGCGCTCGAAACCATGCAACCGCTCGATATTCTCGCATACCAGTATGACATTGTCTGCAATGGTATTGAACTTTCAAGCGGCGCTATTCGCAATCATCGTCCAGATATCATGTACCGGGCGTTTGAGATCGCCGGATACACCAAAGAGGAGGTTGACAGCCGTTTCGGCCACATGATTGACGCCTTCAAGCTTGGCGCGCCGCCACACGGAGGCATTGCTCCAGGCCTGGACAGAATGGTCATGATCCTGCGAGACGAGCAGAACATTCGCGAAGTCATAGCCTTTCCGATGAACCAGCAGGCCCAGGATCTCATGATGTCGGCACCTTCCGAAGTGCTTCAGCAGCAGCTCAAGGAACTCTGTCTGAAGATCGATCTGCCGCCTGTAAAGGAAGGAAAGTAGGGTGGAGATTGTGTGGGTCGTCAGCCGTGGGCGGGTGAGCCGGAAACCCGGCGAGTGAACGCGCAGGAGTATCGTGCGGGGTACCCCCGGGAGAGTAACGCTGCTTCGCAGCGGGAGGTGAGGATGATAGCGGGAAGTGAGCTGTGGGCGGTGAACCGGTTGACGGGGATGACCGACATATGTTGTATCAGGTGCAAAGGGGCTTTCGGGCCCCTTTTTCACTTTATACGGTTTTTCCTTTTTGTTTTATGAGATTGTTCCTTTTGGGAATACCGCATCATTGCGATTCTTGATTGCAATCAAGATAATTATAATGTATTTTCTGTTTGTGCCAATTATTCTTCATAATTTGCCAACATACAGGAGGATACTGAATATGGCTCGACCAGCGGTAATCACGGACGAAATGGAGTGCTTAGCCCGAAGTTCCCCATAATAAAAAACAGTAACTCATTACAGTACAATCAAAA
>DYNE01000112.1 GCA_020721225.1 Pelodictyon luteolum
GGTTGGCGCGGCTTTTTCTGCCATAAATCACGGTTCAATGCCATCTAACTATATGAATTTATTATAACCGATACTTCGCACGGCCAATGTAGTGACCCATAGATAATTATATTTATTGACACACTGTGGCCGCTATGCTATTCGCCACATCATGTACATTAAAAAGGTCAATAAACAAAATGCGCCCGGAAAAAAGTCATACGAGTATCTGCACCTGGTCGAAAATGTCCGCACCGACAAGGGGCCTCGGCAGCGATTAATTCTCAACCTGGGCGCTCTGGATATCCCACAGGATAAGTACAAGGAACTGGCCAACTGCATTGAAGCGATGCTGAGCGGGCAAAAGTCCCTCTTCAGCCCGGACCCTAAAATTGCACGCTACGCCCAAAAGGCGGTACGCAGCATTCTTGTAAAAAAGTCGAATGAAGAGTCGCTGCCCAAAACGCTCGATACCCCAACCGTAACTGACTACCAACACATCGATGCGGCCTCTATCGAAGCCTCGGAGTCAAGAAGTCTTGGCCCGGAGTATGTCTGCCACAGCATCTGGAAAGAGCTCGGCCTGAACCAGTTGCTTCTATCTGAGGGGGTGACGCCGCAGAATCAGATGCTCATCGAAACCCTGGTCCTTGGACGGCTGATTTTTCCGGCCAGCGAAAGGCAGACCTGGCAGTGGGCTGAGCACCGATCAGCCGCATATGAACTTATAGGCAGCCCCGTGAAGAGATCCTTAAATTCCTTTTATCGTGCCACGGATGTCTTATTCGAGCACAAAGATTCAATCGAAGCGCATTTGTCAAAGACGGAAAAAGAGATTTTCACTTTATCGGAAACGTTGTGTTTTTTCGATCTGACCAACACCCACTTTGAAGGGCAGGTTCTGGGCAACCCAAAAGCCAAATTCGGACGATCCAAGCAAAAGCGGACGGACTGCAGGCTTTTGACGTTGGCGCTGATCATCGATGAACTGGGTTTTGTCAAATACAGCCGTCTGTATCCGGGAAATCAACAGGAGACGAAAACGCTTGCCGAGATGATCGAATCACTGGTTGGCCTGCGTCCCGATCTTGCAAAGAACCGCACCGTGATCATGGATGCCGGCATTGCCACGGAAGACAATCTTGCCTATTTGAGAAAGAACCGCTTTCACTACATTGTTGTAAACCGGGGCAAGGGGGGATTTCAGCCGGCCGATATAAACAACATGACGGTGATTCGGCAAGAGGATGAATTTAAAATTGAGGTCAAACGAAAAGATCAGGACGGCGAAGTGTTGCTGCTTTGTAGGAGTACAGGCAGAGTAGCCAAGGACAAGGGCATCCGCGGCCGGCAGGAGCAACTCTTTTTGGAGCGGCTTGAATATTACAGAAACGGTCTGTTGAAAAAAGGGCATACCAAGCTCTACGGCAAAGTGGTGGAGATGATTGGAAGGCTTCGGGAAAAGTATCCGAGGGCATCCAAACTCTATGATGTGCAAGTCGTTCCTGAAAAACAAGCCGTCTCGTTAAAATCGCTCAAGGCAACAGACATCATCTGCAAGAAAAGAAGTGGCGCCGATCAACATGAGGCTTTCGAGGGCTGCTATGTTCTTCGCACGGATCGGGTGGATCTCAATGACAAAGAGATCTGGCAGACCTATATGATGCTGACCCGGATAGAAAGAGCCTTTCGCAGCTTGAAATCGTCGCTTGGGCTTCGACCGAATTTCCATCAGACGGAGCAACGCGCCGATGCACATCTTTTTATATCCGTCCTGGCCTATCATATTCTGCACATTATTGAACATCGGCTACGGCAACATGGCGATCATCGCTGTTGGCAGACGATATGCGCGAATCTATCGACCCATCAGCGCTTGACCATAGAATATAATGTCAAAGAACAACAGGAAATCCAACGATGCCATTTGCGGTTATGCAGCAGGCCGGAACCGGATCATCAGTTGATCTACCACTGCCTCGGCCTGTCGGGCAATCCGCTTGGCCGTCGCACCTATGCCGCAAAATGAGTAGTGACGATAACCGGCCCGGAAGGGCCACTGCGCCTTACTTTATAAAAAAATCTGGCGAACTTGGGCTATGCGAAAAAGGGCATTTATAGGGTGCCCTTTTTCGCCGGGGCCCAGACCAGA
>DYNE01000006.1 GCA_020721225.1 Pelodictyon luteolum
TCGATGTACACTATACTCCGAAATCCGGTGTACACTTTGCTCCGAAATATTCATTGGAGGCATTGTTGCCAACCACAGGAAACAGATTGCCCACCAGACAAAAATATCAATGCTCCAAAGTCTGAGTGGAAGTATCGCTCATGAAATGAGAAACCCTCTCAGTTCCATAACCAATGCCTTGAGCTCGCTCCAGACGATATTGCCCAATAAACCGATCGGAAAAGAGGAAAATGGTAAGGTAGACCTCAGCAATTCCGGCCTGATAAGCATTCATGATGTCATTGAAGAAAGCTCTGCAACAATCAAAAGAGGCAATAAAATAATTGACTCCATTCTTGCAAGTCTTCAGGGAGGCAGCGTTGACATCAATAATTTCAAACGCTTATCGGCAAAAAAAATCATCCATACAGCAATCAACAGCTACGGATACAACGATCTTGCAGAAAAAAAAATGCTCATTGACAAGACCACGGTCACCTTCGATTTTCTCGGAGACAAAGATCTTTTTATTTACGTGCTCTTCA
This sequence comes from Pelodictyon luteolum, assembly GCA_020721225.1. Taxonomy (GTDB): domain Bacteria; phylum Bacteroidota; class Chlorobiia; order Chlorobiales; family Chlorobiaceae; genus Chlorobium; species Chlorobium luteolum_C. Next base: position 525 of record DYNE01000006.1, read on the forward strand.
ATTTGATAAAAAATGCCCTCCACTACAAAAACACACCTGACTTCAAAATAGAACTAACATCAGAAACAGGCAACGGATTCAATATCATTACGGTAAAAGATTATGGACCGGGAGTTCCTGCATCTAAAAGAGAAAAAATTTTCGATCGCTTCTATACCTATGGAAAAAGCGGAGGAAATGGTCTTGGGCTCTCGTTCTGCAGAAGAGTCATAGAGTCGTTCGGTGGAGAAATAACCTGCAATTCCAAAGAAGATGACTGGACAGAGTTCCTGATTAAACTCCCTGCCTATGATTCAAAATCCGTAAAGGACATAAAAAAAGAGATTCTAAAAAACAAGCGCATCCTGATCGTCGATGATCAGCTCAGCAACCGCATCCTGCTTGCAAAGTATATTTCAGAATGGAACTGTTCATCCGATCAGGCAGAAAACGGCGAACAGGCTCTTGAGATGCTCTCAAGCAACCGTTATGACCTGATTTTCATGGATTTCGAAATGCCTTCACTCAATGGCGACTGTACCGTACAACAGCTCAGATCGACCCATAATTTCGATCCGTCGCTCGCACTGCATTATCTTCAGGCTCCGGTTATCGGCATAACTGCTCTACCGCATCCCGAAGCTCTGACTCGCGCCGACAAATGCGGAATGAATGATGTACTCTCCAAGCCGGTACTGAGACCGGACATCATAAAAATATTCGAGCGATACTTTTTTTCAGAAGTATCGTCTGCGAAATCGGATCAGGAAGAACTGCTCTCCGGCAGCAGGATACTTCTTGTGGATGACAATAAAACCAGCCTGAATTTTATGCGCCTGATTCTGGAGCATTACGGATGCTCGATCGGTCAGGCTGAAAACGGACAGATTGCAATCGAGAAGCTTGAGCATGAGGACTATGACCTTATTCTGATGGATATGGAAATGCCGGTACTGAACGGCTTGCAGACTGCCGAAGCCATTCGGAAGGGAGAGTATTTCCGACGGTTCAGAAACTATGAAAGCATACCTATCATCGCGCTGACCGGTAATACCGACGAAAATAGCATACTCAGGGTAAAACAAGCCGGAATGAACCACCACCTCGGAAAACCGATTTTCAAGAATGATCTCATCGTAGCCATAGCCGTGTGGCTTAATAAAAGCCTGATGCTTAAAAAAGAAAGTCCTGCATTACCGATACAGAGTAACGGAAATAACAAGGATAACTTCTGGAACAGCATCGACCACGAAAAAATGCTTGATCGTTCTATCATCAGCAGCCTCAAGGAGATCGGTGGTCGGGAGATGGTCGACAGCATTTTTACCGTTTTTATCAGCGACACGAAAAAAATCATCACCGATCTGGCAAAAGCTGCAGCTGAGCGCGACCTGAAGGTTTACGATCAGCTTATCCATACACTGAAAGGCTCGTCCGGAAGTTGCGGAGCCAACAGACTTTACGTTCTTTCCCGATATATCAATGAGTTCTCAAACAAGGGAAAATGGCCTGACAACGAGTCGTGGATTGAAATTCTGGAAAAAACATTCGCAGAAACAACTGTTGCAATAAACGAGATGCCTGCCGATGATAAAACGTGAGATACAACCGTATCATCAAGAATAACGAGATGACAAAAAAAATACTGATTGTAAAAAACATTACGCATGAAGGCCCCGGGCTGCTCGATACGATTCTTGAACGATACGCGATCGATTCGGAAACGGTTGACCTTTCCAGCGGAGAAATATTGCCTGATCCCCTGCACTATGATGCTCTCGTCATCCTTGGCGGACCTCAGAGTGCAAACGATAAAACAGAGAGCATGCAACGGGAAATCGAACTGGCAAGCAAGGCAATGAAAGCTGGACTTCCGTGTCTTGGAATCTGCCTTGGACTGCAGGTACTGGTAAAAGCGGGTGGCGGTTCAGTTATCAGAAACCCTCTGAAGGAGACCGGTTTTTTCGATCACGAAGGAGAGCCATACATGGTTGAGCTCACTGAAACGGGAAAAAAGGATCCGCTGTTCCGGAATATGAGCGATACATTCCGGGTTTTTCAGCTTCACGGGGAAACAGTTGAGATTACCGATACCATGCAACTGCTTGCCGAAGGCGTACATTGCAGAAATCAGGCCGTACGAATCGGAACGAATGCTTACGGACTGCAGTGTCATTTCGAACTGACACCGGAAATGCTGACCGAGTTGGTAAAAGTTGACCGGGATCTGCAGATGATGCACGAAGAGGATCTCTCCATGCAGTTTCATGCCATACAGAAAGAGTACACCATTACCGGACTGTCCCTTATGAACAACTTTCTCCGGATTGCCGGTATCGCGTGAAGCAAGGCCGACAACCCGGAAAAGTCACAATCTACTCGATAACGAGATCGATAGTACGTCTCTGCATATCCACCATATGCACCTTGACCTTGACCCGCTGACCTATCTGCAGCCTTCTCTTTCGGCGTTTACCGATCAGAGAATAGGTTGCCTCATCGTATTCGTAATAATCATCGGTAAGGTTCCGCATATGCACAAGGCCCTCTATGGCAAAATCAACCATTCTCACATAGATGCCATACTCGGTTGCACCTGAAATTATCCCCTGATACACATTGCCGAGATGACCAGCCATATACTCGACCTGCTTGAGCTTGATAGACTCCCGTTCAGCCTCGACCGCACTTTTCTCCCGCTCGTTTGAAATACGGCTCGTCACTTTTATCTTCTCCTGCAGCTCGGCAAGTCGTTTGTCGGTTATCTTTTTCTTCTTGAGGCGAAGGTTTTCATATTCGAAAAGCAGCCGGTGTACGATAAGATCAGGATAGCGGCGGATTGGAGAAGTGAAATGGGTATAATGTTCAAATCCAAGCCCATAATGACCGGTGTTCTCATCGGTATAAATCGCTTTGGACATACAGCGAAGCACAAGCTCGTTTATGAGAAATTCAACGTTCGAGCCATGAACCTGCTGCAGAAGCTGACGAAGCGATTTTGCGGACACGATCGGGCCTGTCTTCTCCCTGTTGATTTTAAGGGTATAGCCGATCTTTCTGACAAAATTTGCAAGCACAAGCACCCTCTCCTGCTGAGGCGAGTCATGAACCCGATAGATGACCGGCTGCGGATTTTTTTTACGTTCACGAAAGGTTTTTGTAAGGTACTCGGCGACCTTCCGGTTTGCAAGCAGCATAAACTCCTCGATAAGCCGATGGCTTGAAAGACGCTCCTTCTTGATGACTTCGACAGGTTCACCCTTGCTGCCAAGCCTGAAGCGAACCTCCTCGGTTTCAAAATCGAGTCCGCCGTGGCGGAAACGCTCCTCCCGCAACTGAACGCTGATCCTTTCAAGAAGCTGCAGCTCTGCAGCGTTATCCCCCTCGCCCTTCAGCAAAATCTCCTGAACATCCTCATAGGTATAGCGACGCTTTGAATGAATAACCGTTTTATGAAACGTATGTTCCCGTACCTCTCCGCTCTCCGTCATGGTTAAAAACACACTGAAAGCCATTCTGTCCACACCCGGGTTGAGACTGCAGACCTGTTCCGACAAGCGCGAAGGAAGCATGGGAATAACACGATCGACAAGATAGACAGACGTTGCCCGCTTCATTGCTTCCCGGTCAAGCGGCGAATTTTCCGGTACATAGTGAGAAACATCGGCAATATGCACCCCGATACGATAGAGATTGTCATCCAGCGTCTCGATTGAAAGAGCGTCATCAAAGTCTTTCGCATCGACAGGGTCGATGGTAAAGACATTTTTATCGCGAATATCCAGCCTGTTCTTCAGATCATCATCGGTAATGCCATCCTGAATGGCTCCCGCAAAGTTGATCAACTCTTCGTCAAAGGTTTCATCGATACCGTGATTACGGGCAATCGCGCTTACCTCGACCCGTGAGTCGCCTGCCGAACCCAGAATTTCAAGCACACGCGCCTGGATAATACCTGGTTTCCGAAAATCGAGATCACCCACGAGCACTTTCTCGCCGTCTTTTGCGCCTGCGGCCTGTTTGATCGGAACAATTATTTCAGGAAGCAGTTTCCGGTCATCCGCCTTGAGAATGAACTTCCGGTTTTCGCGACTGAGCGTACCAACAATGGTAGAAATTTTCCGGGTCACGACATTGACCACAATACCTTCACACCGCTGATGAGGAGTGGATTTTGCCGAATATGTTTCAGGGACTTTTGTTACGACGACCTCGATATCGTCACCATGGATCGCCGAATTAAGATCGCCGGCCTTGACAAAAATATCGTCGTCAAAACCCTCTACATCGACAAAACCATAACCGTTCGGATGGGTTATCAGTCGTCCGGCATAGGTTTGATCCACCTTGAACTGTTCCTTTCCCGGTAACGGAAACTGCCTTGTATGCTCAAGAACCTCTTCATAGGTTGCCGGCTCCATGCCCTGCATCCCGTACGCACGGTTTGAATCCTTGTCAACGGTACCGTCCTCCTGCAATTTGTGAAGCACATACCAGAATCCCGGCAATTGTACGGATTCCGTATAACCCATCTTTTTTGCAAGCTCAACCGATCTGAACCGTTCTCCTTCGTGATCGGTTAAAAAGCTTACGATTTCAGCAGCGAGTGAACTCTCCCCTCGCCTGAAAAGAAACTCATTGATAAGAATATGATCATTGGGCCTGACCCTCTCACCGTTCTGAACGGCTGACGGCCTGCTGTTTTTTTTTCCGGAACTTCCGGGTTTGCGATTATAACGCTGTCTTGCCACCTTGGATAGTATTTATAGTGAATCCAGCTGCTCATGTAACTTTCCCGGAACGGAAACATCCTCCAGCCCCGAAGCCTCATGATGTCTGAAACTGAGCCCTCAGATCAAGCGCTCCACCTCAGCCTCCATATCAGCTGCAAGCCGAAAAAGACCAAGTCCGTAACGCTTCTGAAACCATCAAAAAGCCGTTTGCATTATATGTATATTAATGAGAAAAAATTATTCTGCTTACTTTTGCAAACAAGCTTTCTTTCATCAACATTTCAGACACTTTAACATAATGAAAAGAAGCCACAAATTAACTCAAGCTGCGAGGCTTTTCCTTGTTCTTGCCACACTATTACCGTGTTTATCAGTTAGTGCGGCTGATAAAACAACGGTCACGCATACTAAAAGCATTACCATCGGCCCACAGATATGGATGGCCGAAAACCTTGAGGTAAGCCGATACAAAAACGGCGATGAAATTCCGCAGGTGCAGGACGCCGTCGAATGGAACCGCCTCACTACAGGGGCCTGGTGCTATTACGAAAACAACAGCGCAAATGGCGTTACCTATGGAAAACTGTATAACTGGTATGCGGTCAATGACCCAAGGGGGCTGGCTCCGGAAGGGTGGCACGTTCCGTCTGACTATGAATGGCAAATGCTCGTTGAAACAACCGGTGGCGAAAAAGCTTCAGGAACGAAACTGAAATCAACCCTGCTCTGGAGAGAACCTCTTGTCGGCGCCGACAACAGCACAGGATTTACCGCAATCCCGGCAGGATACCGAAGCAGTAACGGCACATTCGCTCTTCTTGGGACGAACAGCAGCTTCTGGACATCTTCGGAAAACAACAGCTACTCCTCATGGTTTCGTCAGATGTTCAATACGTATTCTGCCATATACCGCGTCAGCAGCTCTAAAACACAGGGCCTTTCGGTTCGCTGTATCAAAAACTGAAATATCCGAATCGCTCATCTCCTGAAAGGCCGCAAAGATAACCATCAGCACTCTTCAGGAACGGCCTTTCAGGTTCCTGCAGACGTATGTTTTTCCGATACCGGCTCAACGCTCAATCCCTTTTTTATGCAGTCCGGACAAATCACATGAAGCACAACGCGTTTACCCACCAGGGAAAATTTCTCCGTTAAAGAGTCCGGAACGGCAATGCAATCGTAATCGCCATGCTGAAAATCAAAAATCCTTCCGCACTTTACACAATGGATATGGTGGTGGCTATCCATATCCGGATCGAACCTCCGGACACCCGAGGTCGACTCAACAATGGCAATCAACCCTATCTCTGCAAAGGTCAGAAGACTTCTGTTCACAGTCTCGAAAGAAATATTCGGAAAATCACTCCTTATGATCCGAAAAACATAATCCGCTGAAGGATGATCGGAGCAACCCATCAATATCCTGTATATAGCCACCCGTTGAGGAGTGATTTTGAGATTGTGGCGCCGGCAGACCTCTGTAAAATAATCCAGCTCACCGGCTACTCCGCTTTTATGTACCATAACAAATTCCTGTTGTTCGAACAGTTCCATGCCCCAGTCCTGTTCCGGATAAATAACAGTGTCGAATAAAACAGGACTTATATAATCTTACTTACAATATAAAGAGAATAACCGGCATAACCCAAGAGAACCCTTCTGAATAATTTTACAAAAAAGATTTGCTCTTATTTGAGAATATATCTATTTTAGCTGAGCAGAACAACTGATCGTAATACAAAAAGCAAAAAACAAACCCGCAAAAGGAGAAAGAGATCATGTCGGAACATTTTGAAGACCAGTTTTATTACAACGAAGCGAACATGCCGCTTCTTGGTGATGAGTTTCCGGAAATGAAGGTGCAGACTACACACGGGCCGATGAATATTCCCGGGGATCTCAAGGGATCGTGGTTCGTCCTTTTCAGCCATCCGGCAGACTATACCCCTGTCTGCACGACAGAGTTCCATGCATTCCAGGAACGTATGGCGGATTTTGACAAGCTCGGATGCAAGCTTGTCGGCATGTCGGTCGATCAGGTTTTTTCCCATATCAAATGGGTAGAATGGATAAAGGATAATCTCGATACCGAGATCACCTTCCCGATCGTGGCCGCAAATGACCGAATTGCCATGCAGCTTGGCATGCTTCATCCGGGAAAAGGATCGAATACCGTTCGCGCCGTATTCGTAGGCGATCCAGATGGGAAAGTGCGCCTTATTCTCTACTACCCTCAGGAAATCGGAAGAAATATCGACGAGATTGTTCGTGCTGTTAAAGCCCTGCAGGTTTCCGACGCCAACAAGGTAGCCATACCTGCAAACTGGCCGATCAACACCCTGCTGAATGACCGGGTAATCATTCCACCGGCAACCAATATCGAGGATGCCAAAAAACGTCCTTCTCAATACGACTGTTACGACTGGTGGTTCTGCCACAAAGCGCTCTGAAAGTAAAACAGCACCAAAACGAAAAATCCGGCAATGCACCATCTCGCATTGCCGGATTTTTCGTTTGTACCATTTTTTTCTGTCAACAAGGCTATCGCTTGTCCATTTCTTTTTTCAGCAGCTTCTTTGCCGGATCATAGCCTGCATCTGCAGAAAAACGCAAATCGGCAAGCATCCCCTCGCGGTTTCCAAGTTCACTCCGGATAATCCCCCTGAGAAAAAAAGCTTCGGCATATACCTTGTTCCGTTCGAGAGCGAGTGAACAATCAATTTCGGCTCCCGGAAAATCGGACAACTTGACCTTGACCAGCGCCCGATTATAATACAGTTCCGGATTATCAGACTGCAGACCGATCACCTTGTCATAATCGTCGAGAGCCCCGCGATAATCACGGCTTCTGATCTTTGCAAGCGCTCTGCCAGCAAAAGCTTCAGGATAGGAAGGAGAAATGGCAATCGCTTTGGTATAATCCACGAGAGCACCCTTGTGATCTCCCATCGCAGAACGGGAAACAGCAGAGTAGAAATAGGGTTCAGCATATCCCGATCCGAAAGAAATGACCTGTTGAAAATCACGAAGAGCTTCCCGGTGTTCGGCTAACTTCTGCCTGGCACACCCCCTGTTTAAAAGCGCTTCGGGATAATAGGGCTTAAGGGCAAGAGCCGTATTGAAATCATCAAGTGCTCCTGATTGATCTCCCAATGCGCTTCTGGCCAATCCGAGATTGTTGTACACTTCAGGCAGAACGGCATTGATCCGGAGAGCCTGATTATAATCGAGTATCGCTTCATGATAGTTCCCGGTTTTTGCCATCGCAATGCCCCTGTTATTACAGGCCGCCACCATGGACGGATCAAGTTTAAGGGCTTCGGAATAGTCTGAAACAGCTCCTGCAAAATCGCCTGAAGCCGCTTTACAAAGCCCTCGATTATTAAAGGCTTCTGCAGAACGCGGGTTACCTCTCAGCACGGCACTATAAAGTGCCGATGCGCCCTGAAAATCGTCTTTCCGATATTTAATTCCTGCTTGCAGAAAAAGAGCATCCAAATCGTCTGCGGCAGAAACGACGGGAAAAACGAATACAAAAAAGAAGAATAAAAGGGGTAAAAAACGAGTTTTCATCGGAGGAGATATTTGCTCATAAAAATATGAATCACCATTAACCCGCCCCTTTCTGTATCCGGTAAAACCTCACCCCATACTCTATAAACGAATAGGAGAGCATGAGCACGGATAGGTACATGAAAAATTCCTTGAGGGGGTACAATTCGAAAACAGGATGAGGCCATACCATGGTAACAAACATCATCGACACAAACCCTACGGCCCATTTTCCGGGCCAGAGTGACGTTGTAAGCACACCGTGCCGGTAACGGATATAAGCCGCACCGGAAAAAATCAGGAGATCTCGCAGAACGACAAACGACACAAACCAGAGCGGAAGCTCCCCTATCCATAGAAAGTAAAGGGCCACACTGGCAAGGCAGAGCTTATCGGCCAGCGGATCGAGAATTTTGCCCATTTCGGAAACCTCATTGGTCCAGCGTGCCGCACGACCGTCGAACCAGTCGCTCAACACCGCAACAACCATAAGCGTAATGGCTACCGTAAGATTTCCCGAATGATAGTAATAGAGAAACCACGGAATCAACAGGATTCTCAAAACGCTGAGAAAATTCGGTAGATTGAAAATATGCCCTTCCACAACTTGTATTGTTATTGTTCACATGAGCACCGAAACCGGAATCACTCTTTTTTTCTGCAACACCCCATTCAGCGAACAACCATACCGGGATTGGACTGAACAAATTGCGCCCAGTTTTTTTTTCCGGCAGAACCTGAAGAAAAAGCCGGCTGCGGAACAGCCGCACTCCCCACTCCCGTTTTCAGAAGATCACACAGTGCTATACCAAGAGCATCGGTAACATCGTGCGTAGCAGGATTTCCGGTAATTTGCAACATACGCGTTACCATAAAAGCAACCTGCTGTTTACTTGCCGCACCTCTTCCCGTAACGGCGGCCTTGACCTCGCGGGGAGCATACTCGCTCAGTTCAAGCCTGTGATTCATCGCCAATGCGATAACGGCACCCCGTACCTGACCCAGCTTCAGGGCCGATTGAACATTCTTGTTTAAAAAAACGGTTTCAAGTACCAGACGTACTGGCTCATAACCCTCGATCACCGACTCAAGCTCCCGGTAAATCTCCCCGATACGTTCGAAATAACTCTTTCGGCGATGAAGACGAATTACTCCGCAACCAAGAAGGTGAAAAACGGCACCGTCATACCTGATAACCCCATATCCGGTATGCAGGCTACCGGGATCAACGCCAAGCACAACCATGCACACTATCCGTTTAAACTGTCCATCGCCTTTTCACTGATTTCCATATTAGTGTATACCACCTGAACATCATCATTACTTTCCAGTGCATCGATCAACCTGATCACCTTTTCGGCATCGTCTGCCTCAAGCTCGATATAGTTTTCCGGAATAAGGTCGATTTTTGCATTTTCATACGCGACACCCGCTTCATCAAGGGCTTTTTTCGCGTTTTCAAGATCCCTTATATCGGTTACAACGGTATAGTATACCTCATCATCGCAGTCGAGGTCTTCCAGACCGGCATCGAGAAGCAGCTCCATCAAGGCCTCTTCCTGCATGGCGCTTTTCGGTACATCAAGAGACCCTTTACGCTGAAACATCCAGCTCACGCTGCCGCTCTCACCAAGCGAACCGTTATTCCGGCTCATGATATGGCGGATATCGGCAACGGTTCTGTTCCTGTTATCAGTAGCAGTTTCGATGATCAGGGCAATACCTGCCGGACCGTAACCCTCATAGGTGATCTCATCGTAAGTGGCTCCATCAAGCTCGCCTGTACCTTTTTTTATAGCCCTCTGGATATTATCCATCGGCATGGAGTTCGCTCGTGCTGTATCGACAGCAAGACGCAGCCTGGGATTTCCGGAGGGATCACCACCCCCCATTTTGGCAGAAATGGTTATCTCCTTGACCAGTTTGGTGAACAGATTACCTCTTTTCTGATCGGTTGCTGCTTTTTTTCTTTTAATGGTTGCCCATTTACTGTGTCCTGACATGATTGAAAAATCACTGATTTAAAATTCCCGGAATATCACCGTTATGGATAATAGACTTATATTCTTTAAAGAAAGAGAAATCCTACGGCTTTGCCGCAAGTTAACTACAAGAATAAAGAATGACAAACTGGATGATTGCCTATCAGGGCGAACCCGGGGCATATAGTGAAATTGCCGCACTCCGGCTTGGCGAACCCAAACCCTGTGAAACTTTCGATGAGGTTTTCTCCGCTGTTGAAAACAGGGAAGCAGACTTCGCAGTCATCCCCATAGAAAACTCTCTCGGCGGAAGCATCCACCACAATTACGACCTTCTTCTCCAGCATCCGGTTGTCATCGTGGCCGAAACTTTTGTCAAGGTGGAACACTGCCTTCTTGGGCTTCACGGCTCATCGACGGAAAAAGCTGAAAGAGCGCTCTCCCACCCCCAGGCTCTTGCGCAGTGCAGAAATTTTTTCAGTACCCATAAACACATCAAGGCGGAAGTAGCCTACGACACCGCAGGAAGCGCCAAAATCGTAGCCGCCGACGGTAACCCTTCAAAGCTCGCCATCGCCTCAAAACGTGCCGGCGAGCTCTACGGACTTGAAATTCTTCAGGAAAATCTTGCCGATGAAGAGTGGAATATCACGAGATTTTTCTGTATCGCCCATAAGGATCATACCGATACCTCGAACATGAAACTGCAGCCTGATGTCGCCCAACAGAAAACATCGATAGCTTTCACTCTGCCCAACGAGCAGGGCTCTCTCTTCAAGGCACTCGCCACACTTGCTCTCCGGGATATCGATCTTACCAAAATCGAATCGCGCCCATTCAGAAAAAAAGCCTTCGAATACCTCTTCTATGTCGATTTCATAGGACATCGAGAGGAAAAGAATGTCGAAAACGCTCTCCGGCATCTCGGAGAGTTTGCTACCATGGTCAACGTACTCGGAAGCTATGGAGTTATTGCATGACAAACGAACGGCAATTCGATTTTTTCAGCCCGCAGAAGACTCTGATAAAACCGGAGATCCCTTCTGCAGCACCAGAGAAACCAGGCCTCTTTCTTATCGACGGTATGGCCCTGGTTTACCGTTCCTACTATGCGTTGCAACAGGCCGGAATGAAAACCCGCGACGGCATACCGACCGGAGCCCTGCACGGTTTCGCCTCCGCACTTCTGAAAATTTTCGAGGTGTGGCATCCCGAGTATCTTGCCGTAACGTTCGACAGCAGGGAGAAAACTTTTCGGCATAATCTCTACGAACCCTACAAGGCAAACCGTCCCGCCCCTCCGGAAGATCTTGTCCTGCAGATCGAGGCAATCATCGAGCTGATAGATGCGTTCTCCATTCCGCTCATCAAACTCCCCGGTTACGAAGCTGACGATCTTATCGGATCGGCCGTCAAACGATTCGAGCAGCAGTGCAATATCTATATCGTTACTCCCGACAAGGATCTTGCCCAGCTGGTTCACGAGGGGGTAATCATGCTGAAACCCTCAAAAAAACAGAACGAGCTCGAGCCCTTCGGACCATCGGAGATTATGGCACAGTTCGGAGTCGAACCGGAACGCTTTATCGATCTTCTTACCCTTACCGGCGATACATCCGACAATATCCCCGGCGCAAAAGGCATAGGCCCGAAAACCGCAGCTGCCCTGCTTCTTAAATTCGGGACACTGGATAACATATACCGCAACATCGGCGAACTGACCCCGAAAACACGTGCAAGCCTTGAAGCCTTCAAACCGCAACTTGATCTCATACGGCAGCTCGTGACCATCCATTCCGATATCGATCTCGGGCTGAATCTCGAAACGCTTGCCTGCAAGGCTCCTGAACAAAGCAAAATCATGCCCTTCCTGAAAAAATACGAGCTGAGAGCAGTCGCCGTTCGCCTGCCATCCGTATTTCCCGGCATGCTTTCAAACGGAACCCCTGCAGAAGAAGTGCGCGACGAAAAGGAAGACGACAATGCTCCGTCACTCGATTCGCCGTTAACCGGCTCGGACTATGCCATCATCGATACTCCTGAAGGAGTGGAACAGCTTGTCCGGCAAATCGAACAAGCAGACGCGTTTGCCATTGACACCGAAACGACAAGCCTAGACACCTTTCAGGCTGAACTGGCCGGCATCTCTTTTTCTCTCAAACCCAAAGAAGCCCGATTTATCTATTTCGGAAAAGGCGGCCTCGACATAGGCAACACGCTCGAACGGCTCAAGCCTGTTCTTGAAAATCCCGATATCCGCAAAACCGGTCAGAACCTCAAATATGATCTGCTCGTTCTGAAAAACTACGGCATAACCCTCACTCCGGTTGCATTCGATACCATGCTGGCAAGCTACGTGCTCGATCCGGAGGGAAAACACAACCTCGACGATCTCGCGGCCCGCCACCTCTCTGTCAGAACGACAACCTTTGACGAACTGACCGCCGGTGAAGGGAAAAAACGAACCCATATTCTCGACGTTCCATCAGCTCAGCTTTCCGACTATGGCTGTCAGGATGCCGATATCGCTCTGCGCCTTCAGGAGGTATTCGAAGCAAAGCTTCTCGAAGACCAGAGGCTGCTGCACCTCTGCAGAACCATAGAATTTCCTCTGGTGGAAGTGCTCGTCGACATGGAATATCAGGGTATCGCCATCGATACGGCGCATCTTGAAAAAACAGCGGATCTCGTCAATACGCAGATAGCCGATCTCACCGGAAAAATTCACGCGGCAGCAGGCACGGCGTTCAATCTTGACTCGCCCAAACAACTTGCCCATATTCTCTTCGACACTCTTGGACTACCCACGAAAAAAACCACCAAAACAGGCTTTTCAACCAATGTCGAGGTACTTGAAGAACTTGCTCCGCTGAACCCTATAGTCGGCGACCTGCTCGATTACCGAAGCCTCCAGAAGCTCAAAACCACCTATATAGACGCCCTGCCGAAAATGATCAATCCGGGAACGGGAAGACTGCACACCTCGTTCAACCAGCATATCACCGCAACCGGCAGGCTTTCGTCATCCAATCCGAACCTGCAGAACATTCCGGTGCGGACTACTGCCGGAAAAGAGATCAGAAGAGCCTTCATACCCTCAAATCCCGATAATCTGATCCTCTCCGCAGATTATTCACAGATCGAACTCCGGATCGCCGCCGAAATTTCAGGTGACGAAAAACTCATCGAAGCATTCCGTAACCGGGAAGATATACACAGCGCCACGGCAAAAGTTATCTTCAATACCGACCAGATCACTTCCGATATGCGCCGCAAGGCAAAAGAAGTAAACTTCGGCGTACTCTACGGCATTCAGCCATACGGTTTGTCGAAACGGCTGAACATTCCCCAATCGGAAGCAAAAGCAATTATCGAAACCTATACCACAAAATATCCCGGCCTGTTCCACGCATTGCTGGAGATCATCGAAGAAGGAAAACGAAAAGGATATGTAACGACCCTCCTCGGAAGACGACGCTACATTCCGGACCTGAACAGCCGTAACGGAAACCTTCAGAAAGCTGCCGGCCGGGCGGCCATGAACACTCCGATTCAGGGCACAGCGGCCGACATCATCAAATGCGCAATGAATCTCTGCAGCCGGCAGATAAAAGAGAACAGCATGAACTCGGTTATGCTGCTGCAGGTTCACGACGAACTGCTCTTTGAAACAACCATCGAAGAAAAAGATCGGCTCTCGTCACTCGTTGAGAGCGCAATGATCGAAGCTGCGGTTTATTGCGGTCTTAAAAACGTACCTGTCGAAGTCGATACAGGCACAGGAAAAAACTGGCTCGAGGCTCATTAGCCAGTTGATTTATCAAAAAAAGTTTTTATATATTATTCAATTATAAAAAGAGTTCCTGTCCACTCGACAATCAATCCGGCACCGCATGATACCAGCAAAACTGTTTCCAGGCCGGCCTTGCGACGGCGCGAAAAAGCTGAAAGCCGCAGGAAAAGCCGTTCCAGCATGGACTCTGTCGATGAAAGCATCGGGTATTCTGGTTTTTCTCCTGACGCTTTGTTTCATACAGCCACTACATGCAGAAGAACAACCAACTCCCTCAGCAGGCTCTGCCGAAGGTCTTCTCGCAAGTACCGAGCAGATGATCGAACATCTTATCCTTCAGATAGACCGTCAGAAAAACAACCATCCGGAAATCAACCAGCCTGCGGAAAGCAACCGTCCGTTTTTATCATCCGTTCCCAATATCAAACCGATAAACGGTTCAATCACAAGCAGCTACGGCATGCGTCTGCACCCGATCTACAAGGTCATAAAATTTCATGAGGGAACGGATTTTTCCGCTCCGGAAGGGACGAGAGTGCACGCCACCGGTGACGGAATCGTTACCTTTTCAGGTTATGACAGGGGATACGGACAGCAGATAACCGTAAAACACGGTTATGGCTTCAAAACCCTTTACGCGCATCTCTCAAAGTCACTTGTCCGTCAGGGACAACGGGTCAGCCGCGGAGAGATCATTGCGCTTTCAGGAAATACCGGCATCTCAACCGGACCGCACCTCCACTACGAAGTGCAGAAAGACAACATCAAAGTCAACCCTGCCGCATACTTCTTCGATGACAGCAACCCTGACAAATTCATCACGATCCAGAAACCTTCTCCCGAAGAGAACGGCAGCAACTCTTAAACCGATTAATTCAAGCGCTTTATTATGTACTGGAATCTCGACCTTGCCCGTTATATAGCAGATGCCCCATGGCCGGTCACAAAAGATGAGCTACTTGATTACGCAAACAGAACAGGAGCTCCCCATCAGGTGATCGAAAACCTGAACGATCTTCCAGAATGTGATGAAATATACGAAAGCCTCGATGAAGTATGGCCCGATTATCCTACCGATGAGGATTTCGGTTATGGAGATGAAGAGATGTTAAACTGAGTAAAAATATACTCCCGTGTTTTTTTTTTAAAAATTCTGCTCAGGGCAATCACCGCACTTATGGTCATTGCCCTTTTTTTTACCGATCTTCCTGCTGCAACAGCGGAAGAAACGCCAGAAAATGAGAAAAGCTCCTCCGACGCAGTTGAAGCGTATGTTAACGCCATACGCTTCAGGGGAAATACTGCCGTACCGGACGAAGAGCTCCGACAGATAATCAATACCGCAGAATCTTCATCATTCCTCGGGCTCGGCCTGTTCGGGAAATCCGATAAACTGTTCAACCCGGAAGATTTCCAGCGTGATCTGGCCATCATAAAAAAGCTCTACATCTATAAAGGTTACTTTTTTGCCGATATCCGTTCAGCAATGCGCTTTCGTGACAACGGGAAAAAAATCGATCTCGACATATCGATAACCGAAAACAAACCAGCAACAATAGACTCCCTGGCTTACGAAGGTATCGATTCCATCGATGACCAGCTCAGAAAACAGTACTTCGCTAAAGCGTCGATGACAACCGGAGAGAACTTTTCCGTTGAAAAACTCATCGCTGAACGCGATCGTACCATGCTGTTTTTTCGTGAAGAAGGGTATGCTTTCATGCATGAAGACAGCATCCGTATCAAGGTCGATACCGCAGGAAGCAATGCCGGAATACAGTATCTAATCAAGCTTCCTGACAAACTGGTTTACGGCCCGGTCAATGCCGTAGTACACAATCCCGTCAGAAAGGATGCGAAAAGCCTCGAAAAACGGTTTGAGGACGACAAAATACAGGGCGTCATTTTCGGAAAACAGAACATCGTGCCCGCTCTCATTACCAGTTCGGTCGCGTTTCGTCCCGGACAGGTGACAAAAGGGAGTCTTGAGCAAAAAACGCTTCAGAATTTCGGAAAAACCAACGTATTCTCCTCTATAGGCATTCGTCCGGACTCGGTTCGAGACGGAAAACTTTACACAACCATCCACCTTGAACCGGCGCCGAAACACCAGATCGAGCCGAAAATACTGGTTGACAACAGGTACGGCGCTCTTTTCTTCGGTGCATCTATCGCCTACGAAAACAGGAACCTGTTCGGAGGAGCCGAGCAGTTCAAAACAGCGGCCGAATTCGGCACACAGACCATCTACAGCAATAATCTGCTCGGCAACCTCGAAGAGAATGAGTATGAGAAAAGCATACCTTACGAGCTCAGCCTGAAAAGCAGCCTTGTCATGCCCGTTCTGAGAAAACCTGACAATGTATACTCTGCCTATCTTGAGTATTCACAATCAAAACTGCCCATCCTGCTCTCAAGCCTTAACGGGCTGATCAGAGGCTCTTACAGCACGAAACCAAGCCCTTCATCGAGAGTGAGTTTCGATTTTTTCGAATTCGAGTGGGTACAGAAGGACTCCCTCAAAGGGTTCAGCAAGCTCTTCAGAACAGATCTTGCCGAAAATATCGGTATAGACCCCGATGATGACGCCGCTGTTCAGGCAGGTATCGACAGCCTGCTTGAAACCCATGTCAACCAGACATTCAGGCTTCGCTACAACTACACGAACCTGAACGGTGCAACCCCGGCAAAAAACATCTGGAATCTCGACCTGCTCCTCGAAGAGTCGGGCAGTCTTGCCTGGCTGATCGACGAGCTGATCGATACAAAATCATACTCGGGATTCAGTGACGATGAAGCTCAGATATTCGGAACCGCATACTCCCAATATGTCAAAGTGGAAACGAAACTCGCGTTTGCCAGAGATCTGTCGCCGGGCAAGCAATTTGCCGGTCGAATGCATCTCGGGTGGATGATGCCCTATGGAAAAGCCGAAACCACACCGGAAGAACGGCGCTTCTTTGCCGGAGGAGCCAACAGCATGCGCGGCTGGCTCTTCAATACTCTTGGACCCGGCAGCAGCGAAAGCGAAGCCGCTTCAAACTTCGGTGCCGATATCAAGCTTGAACTCGGCCTCGAATACCGCTGGAAATTCTTTACAATGTTTGGCCAGCCGTCTGGTGTAACCTTTTTTACCGATATCGGAAACATCTGGGACAGAAGCGGCCCTTACGGGTTCAGCTTCAACTCCCTTCTGAACGATTTCGCATGGGATTTCGGAGTCGGTTTGCGTATCGGATCGCCAATCGGACCGTTCCGCTTTGATTTCGCATGGAAAATCCATGATCCGGCAGAAGAAGAGGCGTGGCGCATCCTCAAATGGGACCCGCTCGACTACACCTTCAACTTTGGAATTGGAGAAGCTTTTTAATATTTAGCCTTTCGTTTGGATTCTTTTAATTCGCTCACTTAAAAGTACTACACTGTAATGCCCGAAACATCAACCCTTCTTGCACCGTCCATCTTATCTGCAGATTTCACCGAACTGCGATCTTCGATAGCCCTTGCGGAAAAAGCCGGCGCCGACTGGATGCACTGTGACGTCATGGATGGTGTCTTTGTACCCAATATATCCTTCGGGCCGTTCATCGTACAGGCTGTAGCCGCATGCACAGATACGATCATCGATACCCATCTGATGATTACCGATCCCGACCGGTTCATTGCCGATTTCATAAAAGCCGGATCACACCAGATTACCGTTCATCAGGAAGCATGCCCGCACCTGCACAGAACCATACAGTACATTAAAAGCCTTGGCGCCAAAGCAGGAGTCTCGATCAACCCCGCAACGCCGGTCTCGGTGCTCGAATCCATTCTTCCCGATCTTGACCTCGTGCTTCTGATGTCGGTAAACCCCGGGTTCGGCGGCCAGAAGTTCATACCATCGTCTCTCGAAAAGGTCGCAAAGCTGCACGCCATGCGTCAGGAGATGAACCCATGCATGGTGATAGCAGTAGATGGCGGTGTAACGGAAGAAAATGCTGAAGCCCTGGTCAAGGCGGGTGCCGATTCTCTCATTGCCGGAACGGCGTTTTTCAAGGCTGCCGACCCGGTAGCGACAGCCGCTAAAATCAAGGCTTTTGCCAGGTAACGGTATGCAGTTCAGGGCTGACATGCAGCCCTTCGCCGATCAGCACGGCGTCGAATGATGCCTGGCCGATACGCAGAATATCATCCGCGCTCTTCAGGCCGCTTTCTGCGACGGCGATAACGCCCTCAGGAAAATGCGGTCTGAGATCGATGGCAGTATCGAGGCTGACGCTGAAATCCTTCAGGTTTCGGTTGTTGACTCCGATGATCATGGCTCCGGCTTCCGCAGCGGTATCGAGCTCCTGCCGGTCGTGCACCTCGACGAGGACGGCAAGGCCGATTTCAGCGGCAAGCTGCAGGTAATCGCGAAGCTGCGAAGCATCCAGCGCAGCCACGATCAGGAGGATAGCGTCGGCGCCGATCAGGCGCGACTCGAAGATCTGGCGTTCGTCGATGATGAAATCCTTGCGAAGCACAGGAAGGTGAAACTGCAGTTTCACCGTTTCGAGAAAATCGATGGATCCCTGAAAGAAAAGCCTGTCGGTCAGTACGGAAAATGCCGATGCGCCAAGCCCGAGATAGCGCCGCCCCATTTCAACGGGATCGAAATCATGGACGATGACCCCGCGGGAGGGTGAGGCTTTCTTGATTTCGGCAATGAGCCTCAGGTTCTCTCCCGTCCGTTTCAGGTTTCCGGCAAAATCACGGCATGGGAAAAGATCGTTTTTCCGTTCTTCATAGCGCTGTTGCGGACGCTGTTTTTTCAGTTCGGCAACTTCATTGCGTTTCTCGTCGAGTATCTTTGCAAGGTAGGTCATACCGCAGTTTCGGCAGCTGCCAGCTCCCGGAGCTCCGCCTCAAACTCGACAATCTGGCGGATATTATCAAGAAACCACGGATCGATTTTCGTGGACTGATGCACTTCATCAACGGTTGCGCCGGCCTGAAAAGCGTAGCGCAGATAGAACATTCTGTCAGCTTTAGGTATTTTGATTTTCTCGAGAATGTCCTCCTTGGCAAACATTTTCTGCTGCTGGGTCATATCCACGACGTTCATGATATCCTTCCCGTCAGCACCAAGCCCGGCCCGACCGATTTCAAGACCGCGAAGCGACTTCTGCAAAGCTTCCCGGAAGTTCCGCCCGAAAGCCATCACTTCACCAACCGACTTCATCTGAACGCCGAGGCGTGCATCGACATTTTTGAACTTCTCGAAATCCCAGCGGGGAATCTTCACCACGCAGTAGTCGATAACCGGCTCGAAGCTGGCTGGCGTCGATTTGGTAATATCGTTGAGAATCTCGTCGAGCGTATACCCCACTGCAAGCTTTGCTGCGACCTTGGCGATAGGAAAACCCGTCGCCTTCGACGCCAGGGCAGAACTGCGCGAAACGCGAGGGTTCATCTCAATAACTACGATGCGTCCGTTTTCGGGGTTTATAGCGAACTGAATGTTGCTGCCGCCGGTCTCGACGCCGATCTCTCTGATAATGCGAATGGAGGCGTCCCTGAGAACCTGGTACTGACGATCGGTCAGCGTCTGCGCCGGAGCAACGGTAATGCTGTCGCCGGTATGCACCCCCATCGGATCGACGTTTTCGATCGAACAGACAATAATCACGTTGTCGGCAAGATCGCGGATAACCTCGAGTTCGAACTCTTTCCAGCCAACCAGACACTCTTCGACAAGCACCTCGCTGATCGGACTTTCGGCAAGTCCCCTGCGCACTGCCTCATAATAATCCGACTTGGTTTCAGCAAAACCGCCGCCGGTGCCTCCCAGCGTAAACGATGGTCTGATAACGATCGGAAGTCCGATCTCCTCAAGTGCTTCCCTCGCCTCCTTCTCATTGCGCACAAAGAACCCCTTGGCCATTTCAAGCCCGATTTTCTTCATGGCGTCACTGAAAAACTCGCGGTTCTCCGCTTTTCTGATAGCCCTCAGTTTTGCTCCGATCAACTCGACGCCATTGCGTTCGAGAATACCTGATTCCGCAAGAGTGACCGCAGTATTGAGTGCCGTCTGTCCACCCATGGTGGGCAGCAGGGCATCGGGTTTCTCTTTCTCGATAATTTTACGGACATATTCAGGCGTAATCGGTTCGATATAGGTGGCATCAGCCATCTCGATATCGGTCATGATGGTCGCCGGGTTGCTGTTGACCAGAATGACCCTGTAGCCGTCTTCTTTCAGGGCACGGCAAGCCTGCGTTCCCGAATAGTCGAACTCGCAGGCCTGACCGATTACGATAGGTCCGGCCCCGATCACTAAAATTGACTGTATATCTTCCCTTTTTGGCACTTTTTTCCCAGGTGTTAATGACTTGGCAAGCTTTTTTCGAACGTAATGTACAAAATATTCAGGAGAGTTTCCGTTCACTTTGCGGAACGGAAATCACTCGATAATTCTGATCGGCTCCTGATGAAACCCCCCGGAATCCCTTCTCAGCCATGCGGTAACCTCCTTCGGAATCCCATTGATAAGCGAGATAATGAGCATGGTATGACCGGGCCGGGCAAAATCGACATCGTTCCTTGAAGGTATCGCCGGCGAATTGATATGGGAGTGATAGGAACCCACGATCTCATAACCGAGAGCGCGGGCCTCCCGCTCGACATCGGCATACTCGCCGGAGGATATTTCGAAACCGTTCTCCCTGCCGAAATAGAGACAGTTCCTGCAGGGAGCGATTTCATAAACCACATTGTCGATATTGCCCCTGTGATCGACATATTTCTTTCCGGCAAGCAGCCCGCAGCACTCGTACGGCTTCTCCCGAAAAGCATGCTCCTGAATAATCTCGAATTTACGCCGGGATAACTTCATACTGCAAAAGTTGAATGGAGTATAAAAATTTACAACGCCTTGGCCCCGATGTCCCTGCGATAATAAGCCCCATCGAAGCTTACTTTTCGAACAGCCTGATACGCGCAATCGACACTCTCCTTCAGGGTGGCGCCAAGAGCCGTAACCGAGAGAACCCGACCTCCTGAAGTTTCGAGATTTCCGTCATTCAGAACGGTTCCTGCATGAAAAATCATCACGCCATCCGTCGTTTCGGCTCCGGCATCGATGGCAACTGTTTTACCGGTTTCAAATGCATCGGGATACCCCCCCGAAGCGACAACCACCGTAGCGGCCGACTTCTCGTACATCTCGAAAGGCACCTCGGAGAGGCCACCCTCTACACTTGCAAGAAGCGCATCGAACAGATCGCTTTTCAGAAGCGGCAGAACCACCTGCGTTTCCGGATCACCAAGACGGGCATTGAACTCAACCACCGAGGGTTCACCCCGATCGATCATGAGCCCGACATATAGAAATCCCGTATAGGGAGAACCGTCGGCAATCATCCCCCTGAGCGTCGGCAGGATAACGCGCTCCTCAACCTTCTTCAGCACCTCTGCGGTAACGATCGGCGCAGGAGCATAGGCACCCATGCCTCCGGTGTTCTTGCCTGTATCGCCCTCGCCGATACGCTTGTGATCCTGTGCGGAAAGAAACATCCGGTATACGCTCCCATCCGTCAGCACGAACACGCTTGCCTCTTCGCCCCTGAGAAATTCTTCGATCACCACCTCGTCAGCCGCGCTGCCGAAAATACGATCCTCAAAAATTTCTTTCAACGCCAAAAGCGCCTCTTCCCTCTCTGCGGCAACGATCACCCCTTTTCCGGCGCAGAGACCGCTTGCCTTGATCACCTGGGGAAACCGGTCGGAAGAGAGATCCTGAATGTACGCAAGCGCCTCATCCTTACTGTTGAAAACATGATACCCTGCTGTGGGAATATCATGACGCCGCATGAACTCCTTGGCAAACACCTTGCTTGACTCCAGCCGCGCCGCCGCCTGTACGGGGCCGACGACCTTCAGCCCGGCTTCGCGGAACCGGTCAACTATACCCTGTTCAAGCGGCTGCTCAGGACCTACAACCGTAAGAGCGATATGGTGTTCCTCCGCAAAATCGAGCAGTTCCGATATATCTGCCGCCTTTAAGGAGATATTGGCAACCTTTCCGCCCATCATCGCGGTACCCCCGTTACCCGGAGCCACAAAAACCCGCTCTACCCGATCACTCTTTGCAATGGACCACGCAAAAGCATGTTCACGCGCTCCGCTTCCGATTATCAAAACGTTCATGGATGTATTCTATGCAATGGCCATAACCGGCCATACGGTTTATCAATCCCGGATTATTAAATTACCATCGGCTTTCCTGCTGAGAATGATGTATATAAAACAGGATGTTCAGAAAAAACAATTAAAAAAATTTTCCCGAAAACAGAAGAATGCAAGAAAAAAACACTTTCGGCAACCGCTATCGATGATCGCTCTTACTGCCATCTCCCGCCGGCTGCTGCCTGTTGCGCTCCCTCTGCTTTTCAGAAGCCTGAGAATCACGATCGCCTCCAGCCCGGAGAACTCCTCCCTGCCTGAACAAGACGCGCTGTTCACGTTCTGGCACGGTAAAATGATCACCGGCTGGCTGCTTGCCCGCAAACTCTTTCCCGGACGTACCGTTCATGCCGTGGTAAGCCTTTCCGAAGACGGAAGCCTGCTTTCCGACGCACTTGCCGCTCTCGGTTATTCGCTGATCAGGGGATCGAGTTCGAACAAGAGCGAAAAAGTCCGCGACGACGTCACCTCGGTCCTGCAGCAGGGCGGCCTTGTCGCCATAACTCCTGACGGACCGAGAGGTCCGTTACATCAGTTCAAATACGGCTCCCTGCGCATCGCATCCCGACAGCGCACACCACTGCTCTTCGCCTCTATCCGTTACAGCAGCGCCTGGAAACTGAAAAGCTGGGACCGTTTCGAAATACCGAAGCCGTTCAGCAGGGTAAACGTCATCCTGCACCGCATCGATCTGCCGCAGTTCGGGAGCGAAGACGAACTCCGGCATTACGGCATGCAACTCTCTGAAACGCTCGGCAATGAGTAACCCTGTGAACCCGCTGCTTAAACCGGCGGCATTGCTCTACCGGACAGTTATCCGGATGAGAAATCTCGGCTTTGAAAAAAAGCTCTTCAAAACATGGACGGCTCCCCTGCCGGTTCTCTCTATCGGCAATATCACTGCAGGCGGCACGGGAAAAACCCCGCTTGCCGACTGGATCATCAACTACTGCCTCTCCATTGGCTGTGAACCGGCCCTGCTCTCGCGAGGATACGGACGCACGACAAAAGGAGTGCAACTGGTCTCTGACGGTCAGAGAATACTGCTCGACAGCCGTGAAGCAGGCGACGAAACCGCCATGCTGGCAGCAAGAAATCCTGGCATCATTGTCGTTGTCGCAGAAAAACGAAAAGAGGGCGTGAAGTTCATCATGAAACGGTTCAGCACAAGAATGCCCTCGCTCATCATTCTCGACGACGCCTTTCAGCATCGCCAGCTCGCAAGGGATCTCGACATTGTGGTCATCAACGCAGCCGAACCCTATTTCAATGCACGAATGCTGCCCGAAGGGCGACTACGCGAGCCGCTCGGGAACATCCGGAGAGCCGGACTGATTGTCCTGAATAAAATCACCGACAAAAGCACCGCAGACGCAATAGCCTGCGATCTGAGAAAAACAGGCATCCCGGTTGTACTGGCAAAAACAGAGGCGGGCGAACTGGTTCCATTCGGCGAAGAGGCAGGCGAACGGAACATAAACAGGATCCGGGCGTTTGCCTTTGCCGGAATCGGTTCTCCCGAAGGATTTCTCGGCAGCCTCAGAGAAAAGGGAATCCAGGTGGAAGCCTACCGGTTTTTCAAAGACCACGAACCCTACACCAGCGACAAACTGCTCCCCATCCTTCTGGAAGCCGAAAAAAAAGGACTCAGCCTGGTCACAACGGAAAAAGATTACTTCAGGCTGCTCGGCGAACACGAACTGACCGCAACACTCTCCGTACTACCCTGTTACTATCTGAAAATCTCCACCCGGTTCATCGAAGGAGAGGAGATTCTCGCATCCATGCTTAACAAAGTTATTTCCTCCTGAAACCAGGGCAACCCCACTTTCAGAAGTATCGGATACTCCTCTCCCCCGCTTCTCCCGCGAAGCGATACTCCAGCAATGCGAAGCGAGCTATACTCCGCGATGCGACAGCGAGCATACTCCCGTTCGCCCCGCGAACGATACTCCTCTCCCCCGCTTCTAAACACCTACTCCCCCTCTTCTCCCGCGAAGCGATACTCCAGCAATGCGAAGCGAGCTATACTCCGCGATGCGACAGCGAGCATACTCCCGTTCGCCCCGCGAACGATACTCCTCTCCCCGATTCATCGTCACATGGCCCTGGATTTACGAGTGCCTGAACGAATCAGACCTGGAATTACTCCTTGATGATTTTCGATATAGCCTTGAAACGCTCCCCTTCGGCAATGCGCAACAGTTCGAAAATCGACATTTCCGTACTGGTAGGAATACCACCGGCCTTCTCGATACAGCGGATGCCGAGAGCCCGGTTATTCTCGCTTCTCGAAGTAACCGCATCGGTCACGAGGTGCACATTGTAACCGAACTCAATCAGCTCCAGCGAGGTCTGGTAAACACAGACATGCGTCTCCATGCCGGCCACAAGAATATCGTTCCGCTTGAACGAACGAAGACGCTGCATGAACGTATCCGTTCCGCAGCAGCTGAAGGTTATTTTTTCGACAGGTTCGAGATCGCCGAGCAGCTCTTTAAGCGGTGCTACCGTCGTTCCGAGACCTTTGGGATACTGTTCGGTGTAAAGTATGGGCACATCGAGAATCCTGCAGGCCCTGATGAGTTTTTTTATATTTTGTTCAACCAGATCGGCCTGATACACACTTTGAGCAAGTCTGCCCTGTATGTCGATAAGGAGAAGCAGGGTCTCTTTCGGAGAAATCATGGTACAAGTTCAAATGAAAGCGTTGACAGTAATGAAAGAAAAAAGCGATGTCCGGTTAAAACCATAAAAATTATTGAAAAGTAATTATTAAACCCAATTTTTTCCGGTCGAACAATGACCCCCGATAAACCAATACAGAACCGGCAGCCACCTGGAAAGCGAGGAGAATACCTTGTGGTGATGCAATTCCTTCTGATGGCCGCATTTATCCTGACCCCGGTACTGCCTGATCAGAGCGCAACCGGGCTCTTCGCCAATACCCTTCTGCTCCGGTGGGCCGTGCTGATCATCTGCTGGAGCGCGGCAATCCTGCTGGGCGGACTCGGGTCACACCACATCAAGGAGTTTCTTACCCCCCTTCCCTATCCGGTAGATCACAACCGGCTGGTGACAACAGGCGTTTACGGTATGGTGCGCCATCCGCTTTACAGCAGCCAGCTCTTCGCTGCATTCGGATGGTCTGTTTTCAGCATAAGCCTTTCACACCTGCTGCTGCTCGTCGTCGCCTTTCTTTTTTTCAGCTACAAAGCCTCCAAAGAGGAGCGGTGGCTGACCCAGATGCATCCGGAATACGCCGACTACGCAAAAAAGGTAAAGAAGTTTATCCCGTGGATCTACTGAAGATCACCTCTATGCAGCGACGGTAACGCTCAATCCTTCACGCAGCGAACGGAAAACCCTATGCTTTTGTTGACGCCGATCCGCCGCACGCCGTCATTCCGGCTGCTGATCTCCCTGTTCCAAGCCTCGAATTCGCCGGAAGGGGTCGCCGACCAGAAAAAGGCGTCGCGTCCGAAGGCGAAAAATCCCCCCAGACAGTTCCTGCTGCCTCCAGGCAAGGCATCGAAGCCGCTGCTCGGTGAGGCGCCCGTCGAAGCTCCCCAGCCCTCAGCGCTTTTCAATGCGCGACCCGCTTCCGTTTCGCCGCCAAGCGCATCGACAAGCTGCCTCCACTCGCCGTCAGAAGGGATATGCCATCGTGACGGTGCGAGACCTCTCGGATCGACGAGGGCATACCAGTTATAGAGTTTCCCGTACGCCCGACCGTTTTCGATCTTCTCTTCATAGTAACACCAGGCGCCCTCCTCTTTCGACGCTGCATCGTGCCATTCAGCCTCGCTCGCGGCATGACGGACAGGATCGCCGTTCCGGTAATGATCGATATCGAGATTCCGACTCATCCAGATCTGCCGCCCGATCGTGATTTCTTCGCTATCGCGATGCGACGAACAACCTGAAACCCAAATTACAGCCAGAACGGCAAAAAAAACCATCAGAGCGCGACCTGCTCGCTTTTGATACATGGGGAAATATCGTTAACGTTTACACTATGCGGCAAGCTCAACCATATTGGTTTTTCAGCTGCCTCTCTTTACCTTTACTTTTACGAAAACTATTCAATCTTATATCGCCAACAGTATAACATCGTGCAGACCATGAAAAAAATAGGAGTCATCCTCTCCGGATGCGGATTCCTCGACGGAGCTGAAATACAGGAAGCCGTACTGACGCTGCTGGCCATTGACCGGGCAGGCGCGGAAGCGGTCTGCCTTGCTCCCGACATACCGCAACACCATGTCGTCAACCATCTGACCGGCGAAATCATGGCCGGAGAGAGCCGCAACGTACTTGCAGAATCGGCCCGCATTACACGGGGCGTCATTACCGCACTCAACGGCATCGACCTGCCCGAGGTCGATGCGCTTGTGCTCCCCGGAGGATACGGCGCTGCAAAAAACCTCAGCGATTTTGCCTTCAAGGGTGCCGACTGCCGGATCAACCCCGATGTATCGTCCGCCGTGCAGGCTTGCTACGATGCCGGCAAACCGCTTGGATTCATCTGTATCGCGCCGGTCATAGCCGCAAAAGTGCTGGGAAAGGAATCGATCGAACTCACCATCGGCAACGACCCGGAAACTGCAGAAGCGCTTGAAGCAATGGGAGCAAAACATATCGACTGCCCGGTATGGAACACCGTAGTCAGCTCCGGTGGCGCTGTGGTCAGCACCCCAGCCTACATGCTCGGCCCGACAATCGGTGAAGTCGCAAAAGGTATTGAAAAACTGATCGGTGATATCGTCCGCCTAATCTGAACGGCGGCTCTTCACATAGGGCACCCCAACCTCCCGGGGCGCAACGGCCTTGCCGACAAACCCCGCAAGCACAAACAGGGTGATAACATACGGCAGCGACTGCACCAGCTGCGTCGGCAGAAATCCGCTCTGCAGCCACATCTCGGCAGCTTCGGCGAAAGCGAACATAAGACTTGCAAGTGCGGCGCCCACCGGATTCCACTTGCCGATAATCATGGCAGCCAGGGCAATATAACCTCGACCTGCCGTCATCCCGTCGGTAAAAGAGTGCTGCTGAAACACCAGAAACGCACCGGCAAGCGCTGCAAGCGCCCCTGAAAACAGAACCCCGCTGTACCGCATCGCGCCCACCCTGATGCCGGCGGCATCCGCGGTTTCGGCGCTTTCACCGGTCGCTCGCAGACGCAAGCCGTAGGGCGTCCCGAAAAGCACGAACTGTCCTGCAATAACAGAAAAAAGAGCTGCGAGAAAAAGAGGATCGGCAAAAACCGACGGTACCTCGATCCCCTCGATTCTTGCGGAATTCATGGTACTGCCGAAAAGGACGCTCAAACCGAAACGGGTTGCACCCATCACCAGAATATTGATGGCGATACCCGACACAATCTGGTCGGCCTTCATGGTAACCGTCACAAAAGCATGCAGAAAGGCCACAGCAAGACCCGAAGCGAGCGCAAAAAAAATCCCTGCCGCAGCCGAACCGGTATAGTGTTGTCCTGCGGCGGCGCCGAACGCGCCGGCAAGCATCATCCCTTCAAGCGCAAGATTCACCACCCCGCCCCGTTCCGAAAACGACGCTCCGACCGAAGTCAGCACATAGGGCACGGCAATGCGCAGAATCTGCTGAAAAAACAGAAAAAACTCTATGCCCATAGACAGCACTCCTTGCGCGATATAAAAATATATGCCGTTTTATTATATTTAAGGTCAAACAATAATAACCATTGCAGGCTTTTCTTTCCCTGCTCGCGAACTCTTTATTGTAGTTTAATTTCATCTTTAATAAAACAAATTAACAACCAGAAATCCATGCCTGAACCCGACTTTGCCAAGGCAACAAGCGACGCGAAACAGTACCTCTACAGTTTTGCCGGCGGTTCCGCCGAAGGTGACGCATCCATGAAAAATCTGCTTGGCGGCAAGGGCGCCAACCTCGCGGAAATGGCCAACATCGGCCTGCCGGTTCCTCCCGGCTTCACCATTTCGACCGAAGTCTGCACGTACTATTACGACCATCAGAAAACCTATCCTGAAAATCTCTTCGAACAGGATATTCCCGCTTCGCTCCGCAAGGTTGAACAGGAACTCGGCAAAAAATTCGGTGACCCGGAAAATCCGCTTCTTGTTTCGGTCCGTTCAGGCTCAAGAGCCTCGATGCCGGGCATGATGGATACCATTCTGAACCTCGGGCTCAACTCTGAAACCGTTGAAGGCCTTGCCCGTAAATCAGGCAATGCCCGTTTCGCCTGGGACTGCTACCGCCGTTTTGTACAGATGTACGGCGATGTGGTGCTCGACTTGAAACCGACCGACAAAAAACAGATCGATCCGTTCGAAGCCATTCTCGAAGCAAAAAAACACGAGCTCGGCATAGCCCTCGATACCGATTTTTCCGTTGACGACCTGAAAGAGATCGTTGCGAAATACAAGGCTGCAATTCTTGAAAAAACCGGAAAAACCTTCCCCGAAAATCCATACGAACAGCTCAGGGGCGCCATCGGCGCGGTCTTCAACAGCTGGAACAACGAACGAGCCGTCGTTTACCGCAAGCTGAACCATATTCCAGGCTACTGGGGCACCGCCTGCAACGTGCAGGCCATGGTGTTCGGCAACATGGGCCTCGACTGCGGAACCGGCGTCGCCTTTACCCGCGACGCTGCTACCGGCGACAACATCTTCTACGGCGAATTCCTCATGAACGCACAGGGCGAGGATGTGGTTGCGGGAACCAGAACCCCGCTGAAAATCGAACAGCTCAAGGCGGAAAACCCGGAAATTTACAACCAGCTCGAAGATATCCGATCGATTCTCGAAAAGCACTACCGCGACATGATGGACATCGAGTTCACCATTGAAAGCAACAAGCTCTTCATGCTGCAATGCCGGGTCGGCAAACGAACGGGAGTCGCAGCCATAAAAATCGCCGTGGACATGTTCAACGAAAAACTGATCAGCGAAAAAGAGGCGATCCTGCGCATCGAGCCCGAACAGCTCAACCAGCTGCTCCGTCCGGTGTTCGACCTTACAGCGAAAAAGCAGGCCATCGAGGACGGCCGCCTTCTTGCAACCGGCCTCAATGCCGGACCGGGCGCGGCTACCGGAAAGATATACTTCAATGCCGCCGATGCTGCCGATGCCTGCAAACGGAACGAACCGGTCATTCTGGTGCGTATCGAAACCTCCCCTGAAGATATCAAGGGTATGGCGGTTTCCGAAGGGATCCTGACCGAACGCGGCGGCATGACCTCTCACGCAGCGCTGGTTGCCCGGCAGATGGGCAAAGTATGCGTAGCCGGCTGCGGTGCACTCGCCATCGACTATCAGAAAGGGGAAATGCGCGTGAACGGCAGCGACATCGTGCTCCGCGAAGGCGACTACCTCTCCATCGACGGCAGCACCGGAGAGGTTATCGCCGGAGAGGTACCGACCAAAAACTCCGAAATCATCGAGGTGCTGATCGACAAAACGCTCAAACCCGAAGATGCTCCCACCTTTGCCATATACAACCAGCTCATGGAGTGGGCCGACCGGTACCGCAAACTCAATATCCGCACCAACGCCGACCAACCCGACCAGGCTGAAACAGCTATCACCTTCGGAGCTGAAGGCATCGGGCTCTGCCGCACCGAACACATGTTCTTCGGCGGCGAGCGGATCGATGCCATGCGCGAGATGATTCTGGCCGACGACATCGAGGGCCGCAAAACGGCACTCGACAAACTGCTTCCCTACCAGCGCGACGACTTCTACGGTCTCTTCAAGGCCATGGGATCCAGACCCGTCACCATCAGGCTCCTCGATCCGCCGCTCCACGAGTTCCTGCCCCACACCGAGAGCGAAATCGCAGACCTGGCCACAAAAATCGGCAAGAGCGTAGAAACCATCAGGGAGCGCATTTCCGATCTGCATGAGTTCAACCCGATGCTCGGCCTGCGCGGCTGCCGACTCGGTATCCTGCACCCCGAAATTCCCGTCATGCAGGTACGCGCCATCATCGAAGCCGCCTGCCGTCTGAAAAAAGAGGGACACGAAGTGGTGCCCGAAATCATGGTACCGCTGGTCTCGACAGTCAAGGAACTTGAAATCACCGCTGAAATCATCCATAAAACCGCACGAAGCGTCATTGCAGAACAGGGTATCGGAATCAGATACCTGGTCGGCACCATGATCGAAGTGCCGAGAGCGGCCATAACCTCCGACCAGATCGCCCGTGCCGCGGACTTCTTCAGCTACGGCACCAACGATCTCACCCAGATGGGTCTCGGCATGAGCCGCGATGACTCCGGCCAGTTCCTGCCGACCTACCAGCAGCAGGATATTTTTGCCCGTAACCCGTTCGAATCCATCGACATCGACGGCGTCGGACGGCTCATGAGCATATCGGCAAAAGAGGGCCGTTCGGTCAAGCCCGATCTGAAACTCGGCATCTGCGGCGAACACGGCGGCGACCCGACAACGGTTGAGTTCTGTCACAAAAACGGCCTGAACTACGTCTCCTGCAGCCCATACCGCGTGCCCATCGCACGCCTTGCCGCAGCGAGAGCGGCGCTGCAGAGCTGAAACAAGGTCAATCCTGAAAAATAAAAAAGCAAAAGGCGGCCTATTGAAGGCCGCCTTTTGCTTTTACAACGAACGGAATTACGAATTTTCAACATCCCTTACTGCTGCTCTTCTTTTGGTTTAAAGAACATGCATCCGCCCTCGGCAAGCACATCCTTGCCGTTGCAGTGTCCTTCGGTAACATTGTCCGGTTTTACGGTAAAGCCCTGGCACTCCTGACACTGTTTGCCTTTTTCTGCCTGCTTCTGATATATGAAGTCCATGGTTATTCCTGTCTTCAGGTTATATGTTCGTAGGATTTGCGTTGTTAACGCCGGTTAACACCGGCTGGCGGGAATATAGATATCGGGCCCTGTTTTCCAAAATTCCCGCCGATGGAGAACCCGTCTCCGCTTTTCGGCAGTCAGAAGCCGCAACCTGGGAAACTTGGACTTCCCGAACAGGTAATTAGCCGCCAAATCACTATAATGAGGTACACTCATTTTTTTTCCGTTAGACGCGCCTTACACCATGCAATTCAGCCATATCAGTATCAGAGGAGCCCGAGTCCACAACCTGAAGAATATATCTCTCGATATCCCGCGCAACCGGTTTGTCGTCATTACCGGCATATCCGGATCGGGAAAATCGAGCCTCGCGTTCGACACCATCTTCGCCGAAGGGCAGCGACGCTTTATGGAAACCCTCTCTCCTTACGCGCGACAGTATATCGGCAACATCGAGCGACCCGACGTGGACTTCATCGAAGGACTCTCTCCGGTGATCGCTATCGACCAGAAAAGCACCAACCGTTCACCCCGTTCGACGGTGGGTACCATAACGGAAATTCACGACTTCATCCGGCTGCTCTATGCAAAAGCCGGACGCCGGTACGATCCCGTAACGGGGCATATGCTGCAGAAACAGTCGCCCGAAAGCATTGTCGAAGCAATTCTTTCGCTACCCGAAGGCACCAAAGTCAGGATTCTTTCTCCGCTCGTCACCGGACGCAAGGGGCACTACCGCGAGCTCTTCGAACGATTGCTGCTCAAGGGATTCGTTCGGGTCCGCATCGACGGCGAGGAGCAGGAGATGGAAAAAAACATGCAGATCGAGCGGTACAAAACCCATACCATCGAACTGGTCGTTGACCGCCTTGTTGTCGGCACCGAAAGCACCGATCGGATGAAACAGGCCGTCGAGATGGCAATCGGCATGTCGGAGCACCGCTCCTCGGTGATCTGCGCGCCTCTCGATGCCGACATGAAAGAGCTGTTTTTCAGCACCCAGTACGCCTATTCCGACGGCTCCGTGCCGATCGACACCCTCGCGCCTAACCAGTTCAGCTTCAATTCGCCCTACGGAGCCTGCCCCGAATGCAACGGCCTCGGGGAACTCATGCAGCTCTCCGGTGATCTCATGATTCCCGACCCTTCGCTTTCGCTCAATCAGGGCGCCATAGAACCATTCGGAAAACCAGGCAAGCGCAACATCTGGCAGATCATCAAAGCCATTGCAAAGCAGTTCAAATTCACGCTTGACACTCCGATCTCGGAAATTCCTCCAAAAGCGCTCGACACCCTGCTGCACGGCTCAGGCAGTCGCACGTTCGACGTGATCTATGCATACGCCGGAAAAGAACACAGTTATCCCCAGATCTTTCAGGGAGCCATTCCTTACGTTGACGAAATGCTGCGCAACAGCAGTTCGTCCAAAATGCGTGAATGGACCGAAAGCTTTATGGTACACCAGCCCTGTCCGCTCTGCAAGGGTGCCCGACTGAGGCAGGAGAGCCTCGCAGTCAAGATCAACGGACTGAATATCGCCGAGGCCGAGTCGCTCCCGCTCCCCGAAGCGCTCGAGTTCTTCAGGGGACTGCCGCCGGTGCTTACAGGCCGCGAACAGCTTGTCGCAACTCCCGTGCTGCATGAAATCACCAAACGGCTCGAGTTCCTGCTCGATGTCGGGCTCAGCTACCTCTCCCTTGCCCGCAACGCACGAACACTTTCCGGAGGCGAGGCACAGCGGATCCGCCTTGCCTCGCAACTTGGATCACAACTGAGCGGCGTGCTCTATGTGCTCGACGAACCAAGCATCGGTCTGCACCAGCGCGACAACCACAAACTCATCGCCTCGCTGCAGCACCTGCGCGACATCGGCAACACCGTACTCGTCGTCGAGCATGATAAAGACACCATGCTCATGGCCGACGAAATTATCGACCTCGGTCCCGGCGCAGGCGAATACGGCGGAGAGATCGTAGCCAAAGGCCCTGCGTCACAGCTCGGCCCCGACTCCCTGACGGCAGCCTACCTCACCGGCCGTAAAACCGTTTTTTTCGAACCCGATGCAAAAGAGAAAACCGGGGAACAGCAGTACATCACCATCAAGGGATGCCGCGGCAACAACCTCCGAAACATTGACGTACGATTTCCTCTCGGCTCGCTCATCAGCATTACCGGAGTCAGCGGTTCGGGCAAATCCACCCTTATCAACGAAACCCTCCACCCGGTTCTTGCCCGTCACTTCTATCGCTCCAAGCTGATCAGCCAGCCATATTCCGTCATTCAGGGCATCGACCTGATCGACAAGGTGGTCAACGTCGATCAGACGCCAATCGGCCGCACCCCGCGCTCCAATCCGGCGACCTATACGGGAGCGTTCACCTTCATCCGCGACTTCTTCACCCGCCTGCCCGAAGCGCAGATCCGTGGCTACAAGGCCGGACGCTTCAGCTTCAACGTCAAGGGTGGACGATGCGAAGTGTGTCAGGGTGCCGGAACCATGAAAATAGAGATGAACTTTCTGCCGGATGTTTACGTACCGTGTGAAAACTGCAAGGGACAGCGATACAACCGCGAAACCCTGCAGGTGAAATACAAAGGGAAATCCATTGCCGATGTGCTTGAAATGCCTATCGAAGAGGCATCGGGCTTTTTTGAGGAGTTTCCGCGAATCCGCAGAATCCTCTCCACCATGGAAAGCGTCGGTCTCGGCTATCTCAAACTCGGCCAGCCATCTCCCCTGCTCTCGGGAGGCGAAGCGCAGAGGATCAAGCTTTCGGCCGAACTTGCAAAAATCCAGACCGGCAATACCCTCTACATTCTCGACGAACCCACAACCGGCCTGCACTTCCAGGACATCCAGCACCTG
Source organism: Pelodictyon luteolum (assembly GCA_020721225.1). Classification (GTDB taxonomy): domain Bacteria; phylum Bacteroidota; class Chlorobiia; order Chlorobiales; family Chlorobiaceae; genus Chlorobium; species Chlorobium luteolum_C. The sequence continues at coordinate 34,465 of DYNE01000006.1, forward strand.
CTCGAAGTTCTGCGAAAACTCGTTGACAAAGGCAATACGGTCATCATCATCGAGCACAACCTCGACATCATCAAAAACAGCGACTGGGTCATCGATCTCGGCCCCGAGGGTGGCAGCGGCGGCGGTCAGCTCATCGCCGAAGGAACCCCGACGGAAATTGCCGCGCTGGCACACTCCTATACCGGTAACTTCCTGAAAATCGAGATGGAAAGCCATGAAAACAGCAGCAACTGAGCCTTCTCATCCGGCACCTGCCGCATCGTGCCAGATCTGCGGAACCATGCAGCACCCGAGGCTTCGCAGGGCCATCACCGTAAGACCGGCCATCTCCGAACTGATCCGCAGGGAAACCGGCTCATGGGACGAAAACGGATGGATATGCCTTGACGATCTGCAGCTCTACCAGCACCGGTACATCCAGCTGCTGCTCGAAACCGAAAAAGGCGAACTCTCCCGTCTCGATCACGATGTGCTCAAGGCAATGAAAGAGCAGGAACTGCTCTCGAAAAATCCCGATATCGATTTCGATGCCGAACTCACCTTCGGCCAGCGCCTGGCCGACAGAATCGCCACATTCGGCGGAAGCTGGTACTTCATCATCATCTTCGGGCTCTTCCTTTTCCTCTGGATGGGCCTGAACTCATGGCTGCTCGTCGCCCGGCCTTTCGATCCCTACCCCTTCATCCTGCTCAACCTCGTACTCTCCTCTCTGGCCGCCATTCAGGCGCCACTCATCATGATGAGCCAGAACAGGCAGGAAGCCCGTGACCGAGCCAGAGCAATCCACGACTACCAGGTAAACCTGAAGGCCGAGCTTGAAATCCGTCAGCTTCACCAGAAAATAGACCACCTGCTCTCCCGCCAGTGGGAACGGCTGGTCGAAATTCAGGAGATACAGATGGAGCTTATCAACGACATACGGAACCGGAAATAGCCAGGTCAAACCGTTATTTCAATTCTATACAGCTGGTTGGCGGAGATGAGATGTATCGTTCGCGGTAGAAGATTGGGGAATTGGTTCTGAGTTCTGAGTGGAGATCGGATGAACGTGCTGAGTGTTACGGGTTAAGGTTGAAAAGGCAGGATGGCTTGTCAGCTTATTGGCAGGAAAAGATTTTGGCTGTTTTGTTGTCTCGCCATCCAGCCAGAAGTTGAAAAGAACATAATTTTATGCAGCGCAGCGCGCGATACTCCCAATGGCGGAGCGAATGATACTCCCGGGCGTACCCGACCGATACTCCCGCGAAGCGATACTCCTTTTTCACTGGATAATATGAAGGAATTTCAGGATTGTCGCGGGCATATAACAGCATAGTTGTATTGGAAATGGAATTACAGCTTCACCATGGGCAACGGATTGAACGGATGCGATTTAAACCGCTCAAAGGAAAGCGCAAGCAGCTTTTTATGGAACCCGGCATTCGGATAAGCCTCAAAAACCTCCGCCACAAAATCGTCCGGCAACCGGAATTTGATCAACCCTATCGAGATATCGATCAAGTCCGCTCTTCTGAACGGCTCCGCCAGCCATAACGGGTTACGTTTGACGGGAGTGAGTTTGTGATGCTCACCGATCATGGAGGCTATCTCCTCCTGCCACTCCGATTTACCGAGGCTTTCAAGGTAATCCCGGGCATGCTCCTGTGATGGAGCCAGGTAATCGAAGGTCGCTGCGGTCCAGATGCCGAGATCGTGAAAAACCGCCGCAACAGCGATCTTCTCCTCCAGTTCCGGCCTGCTCCCGACAAGCGCAAAACAGAAATTGAACACCCTGCGGCAGTGGTTAAGATAGGCTTCATAATCCCCACCGAGCACCTCCCGCCATGAAGCCATCAACCCGTCGAGCAGCCGGGATTCGAAAACGGATGCCGGGGCAATCCTTCCGGACCTGACATGCCTGTTTCTCATGAACGATCAATTACGGTTACGGAAACTCAAGCCGCTAAATGCTGAGGATCTTCTGTATATCGAGCAGATCGGTATCGATGCAGTGGTTCAGTTTCACAGCTTTATTGAAGGGCACCTGTACGATTTTTCCATTATCAAGCCCTATCATGACACTCTTCTGATCGTCGAGCAATGCATCGACTGCCGCTATGCCCATCCTCGTTGCGTTTATCCGGTCGTTGGCCGTTGGACTCCCCCCTCGCTGTATATGGCCAAGAATGGAAACCCGCACATCAAGGTCGGGATGATCCCTGCCGACCGCTTCGGCTATTTTCAGCGCACCTCCGGGCTCATCCCCTTCGGCGACAATAATAATCCCGCTTCTCTCCTTGTTTTTATACCCCTTATCGAGAAACCGCTTCAATTCGTCGTGCTGTTCCTTCGATTCAGGAATCAGAATCACCTCTGCCCCGCAGGCGATCCCGCTGTTCAGAGCAAGCAGACCGGCTTCGCGGCCCATGACCTCGACCAGAAAAATCCTGCCGTGCGATACCGCCGTATCCCTTATTTTATCGACGGCGCATACGACGGTATTCAATGCCGTTTCATAACCGATGGTATAATCCGTACCGTACATATCGTTATCGATAGTACCCGGAATGCCTACAAACGAAATGTTGTACTCCTGCGACATTGTCAGCGCTCCGGTAAACGAACCGTCGCCTCCGATCACCACAACCGCATCGATGTCGGCTTTCTGCAACTGCAGCCAGGCTTTTTCACGGCCTTCGGGGGTTCTGAACTCGGCGCTGCGTGCCGTTTTAAGAATCGTCCCGCCCAACTGGATAATGCCGCTGACATCAGCCGACTTCAGCGGAATGAAATCTCCCTCTATCATCCCCTGATACCCGCGGCGGATGCCAACCACTTTCAGTTTGTTCGCAATAGCCGCACGGGTCACCGCCCGGATGGCAGCGTTCATGCCCGGAGCATCCCCACCGGAAGTAAACACACCGATCTTGCGTAACTTCACTCTCTTCGAAAAAGAATCCCGTACGTTGTATGTATCTGTCATATGATCAGTATAGTTGCTTGTTGAGTGGAGCGCAATCCCGCTCCGCTGCATGATGTTACGAAAATAGTAACCACCCGGCCAATTTCTTTACCTGCTTTTTTCTGACTCGCTCACCACCTGACAGCACAACTGGCCATTGATATACAGGTTATTATTGATCTTTTCATATTTCATGAAAAATTTTTCATAACAGTCACAATTGTTTTTACATCAATCACTTATCATCTTCCAGCACACACCGGAGCCCCAACATTTGATGGAAATCCGGATTTCCGGCATACAATGACTGTTTCCTCATCCATCGTTTTCAATGTATATTGGCGCAGAAAACTGATCATAACAAGATTGAACGGCACGTGACCGAAACACCTGACAGGAAAACCGGCAACGGAAAAAACAGACCCGACAATCTCGGCATCCGGCACGAACTCGCCCGCAAGGCAATTCATCTTTCATCGATCACCATTCCCCTGATCTACTGCCATATCACCCGTGATCTCGCACTGATGCTGCTTGTTCCGCTTTTTATGGGATTCCTGCTTGTGGATCTGCTGAAAAATGTTTCAAAACCGGTATCGACATGGTACCGCCGTAATTTCGGAGCCATGCTCAGAGAGCATGAATTATCGGAAAAAAGCCTGCAGCTCAACGGAGCAACCTGCATAACCCTTTCAGCCTTGCTGCTGGTACTGCTCTTTCCTAAAATTCTTGCCATAACGGCTTTTTCAATGGTTGCCGTTTCGGATACTGTTGCCGCACTTGCAGGAAAAGTTTTCGGCAGGCACCGTTTCGGACATAAAAGTCTTGAAGGAAGCGCAGCTTTTTTTATATCCTCACTGCTTATTGTCTCAATCGTACCTGGCCTCAACCTCCCTGTCGGTATAGTTATGGCCATTACGGCGACCCTGACGGAGGCCTTCGTCTTCCGTATCGGAGAATTCAGGATCGACGACAATCTCACCATTCCCCTTATCAGCGCGGGAACGGGCTTGCTCTGCTACACCATCTTCCTGCCAGAGCAGATCACGTCGCTCTTTTTCTGCAGGTAGTCACCAATCAGAATCTCCAAGAAATGCAGACTGTCATCACCGATTCTCCGGAAGAAGCCGCTCACTACCTGAATGAGGGCGGTATTGTGGCATTTCCTACAGAAACCGTCTACGGCCTCGGAGCAGCAATCTGTCATCCTGAAGCCATCGAGCGGATTTTTACGGCAAAGGGACGACCTGGCGATAACCCGCTGATCGTGCATATCGCCGATCCCGGTGATCTGATGAAGGTCGCGTCGCATATCAGCAGTGATGCCAAAAAGCTTGTCCTGCATTTTTTTCCGGGACCGTTGACGCTTGTTCTGAAAAAAAACAGTTCCGTGCCTGATTCCGTAACTGCAGGTCTCGATACCGTTGGCGTCCGCTGTCCGTCAAACAGTGATGCAAATGCATTTCTGAAGCTCTGCCGATGCCCTGTTGCAGCGCCTTCGGCAAATCGTTCTGGCCGGCCAAGTTCAACAAAGTGGAGCGCTGTACTGGAAGATCTTGAAGGAAAAGTAGACTGCATTTTAAGAGGAAAACCAAGCGACATCGGGCTCGAATCGACCATTGTCGACTGTTCGGGTGAAACACCCCTTCTCCTCAGAACCGGAGCGGTCACCATAGAAAAACTTCAGGCCGTTGTCCCTTCGATCAGAACTGCTGACTCCCTGCGGCAGCATGAACCTCCGAGATGTCCCGGACTGAAATACCCTCATTATGCCCCCGACGCCAGGGTCGTGCTTCTCGATACCGGTGAACGCATCGACCCTGTTACGGAACGGAACTCGGCCTATATCGGCCTCTCCCTCCCTGCAGCAGAGAGACTGGCACTTGTAAAGCAATGCCACAATGTTGATGAGTACGCCAGAGTGTTATTCGATTTTTTCCGGCTCTGCGATTCCCGCAATATCAGCATCATCTACTGTCAACTGCCTCCTGCAGAAGGCCTCGGAAGAGCTATTTGTGACCGACTGACCCGAGCGGCATCGGGCCACTGAAGAAAAACATTTTGGTATCAGAACTTCAGGGAACATCCAAAATGGAATGTTCCCGGTGCATTGGTATTGCGTTGGTCGTCACCGCTGCTGTACACCTTTCTGTCATCATACCAGGTGGTTTCGAATTTGCCGGCAAGCTGCAGGTTTTTCGTTATGTCCCAGGTTCCCAGAATGAAGAACGCTTTTCCCCTTCCGTTGAAACCCGTCGAATTGAACACCAGAGGCAAATCGTCCTCATAGACATAAATGGATGCATCGTAATCATCGGTATTGAAAATCGTAAAGCGGCTTTTCAGCCCGAATCTTCCGGTTTTATAGTTCGCCTGCTGATAAATCAACCAACCGTAATAGGCTTCATCACCTGCGAGAAAGTCCTCAACAACCCTTTTCACCTCTCCGCGGGTTCTCAGATGAACCTTTCTCGAAACATCGATGTCGCAATCAAGGCGTACCCGATCGGTGACCTTCGGCAAGGGCGCATATGCTTTTTCCTTCTCCTTGCATAAACCTGCTCCGCCTGGACACTGCTTCAGGACATCCTCCTTTTCCTTATGCTGAAACTGCAGGTTCCAGGCCACCGCTGAAGAGTGTTTCCAGAAAACGAAAAGCCTGGTATCGTAGCCGGAGGACTCGAACGGATAGGATGAGCCCAGTTCCTGAAAGCGGAAACGGTCATAATATGCCCCGACGGAAACTTTTTTACTCAGCGCAGCATCGATTCCAACATAATATCCCTGTTCATTTGACCCATTACCCCGCTCAGCGAAAGCTCCGGCAAAGGGGGAATAATAGCCCGGCGCATAATCCCTGACGGAAAAAAGCAGGTTAACCTTCGAAAACAACCGATACTCGGCACCGGCAATCCATGAAATCTCCCCTCCAGGATTTTGCGACCATGCCGCCTCACCAAAAAGACCAAGCCTGCCTATCGCCAGATCAGTCTCAAATCCGCCAAGCGCGGATGAGTTCTCATTACCTCCAAGTGCTGCAAGGGGATCATCATACTCATAGCGAAGCCATGTCCCTCCCACATTTCCCGATACCGCTCCCGAAGCGTACCGATAAAGCAGGCTGGCGCCATATACCTTCTCCGTAACATTATCCTTCCGGTTACGTTCCGTCATGGTACGGTGGTATCCTGCCTCATCAAAACTTGTTATCGGACCTTTTGTGTTTCGGGCATCGACAAGATTTGATGAGTAGAATGCCGTGACTTCAAATGGCTTGAGATCAAGCGTTGCCGCAGCGCCCTGGAAAAACCCGTACTCGGAACTCGATGCGAAGGGTGAAATCTGTTTTGAAGAGAGCCTGACACTGTTCGAAGGTTCCGAACCTTTAGAGAGAAAACGACTCTGTCCGGCAAGCAGACCCTGACCGAAATTCAGCTTATAATTCCCGAGTACTCCTGTTTTCAGTATTCCAAGGTCGGAAGCACTGATACTCAAGGAGGTAAAATCCGCAAAATCCGGCTCTCCTATATCCTTATCATGCACAAGTGAAAACCTGAAGTTTGCATAATCAAGTTGAAGACGATTGTACAGCTTATACTCGTCTCCCGAATAACGGCCATTGGAAAGTCCAGTTCTCGGTGTGGTATCCCATAAAATCCTGCTTCTGAAGCTCCCCGTAACAGACTCATCTTTTATTTGAAGTTTTCGTGAAGGGAGCTCATCGGAAATCGTCAGATATGGATTGATCTTCCCGGCTTTTTCGCTGCCGATGATCTCCTGTAACTGCTGCAGCGACACAATAAGAGCTTTGGCTCGTCGATATTCAAGAATGGCAAGAATATCGACGCTGTTCAGCCAGGGAAGCTGACGCAGTTCATCGGCATCGGCTTCGTTGATTTGTATCTTTCTGATTTTCAGTTCGTCGAGAATCTGCTGCATTTGGTCGATATCGCCCGAAAGCTGTTCGCTCTCGAACAGTTCCTCGACTCCGTTTTCAGCATAGCCGGTTACGGGATGAAAACATATGATCGTAAAAAAAAGAAAAAACGCCGGAACCGGCAGCAGGTTGTGACCTGTCAGAAGAAATGAGAAGGGATGCATAGTACGCGGTTTGTTTAATGTGACCGCACACCGTTCAGACGCCGCCTCCTGCCTGCTGAAAAAGCAGCTGAATCTCTTTACGGTCGAGGGCCCTCCACTCACCTCTCCGGAGATCACCTGCTTTCAGGCCTGCATAGGCCACGCGCTCAAGCCTGTCGACTTCGAAACCGAGGGTTTCGAACATTCTTCTGACCTGGTGGTTTTTTCCCTCGTGAATACTCAGCCAAATCTGAAAACCCTCATCCAGTATTCTTGCCTGGCACGGGCTCACCTTTTCGCCGGTATCTTTCAGGCGCATACCTCCCGTCAGCTGAAGCAAAAGCGTATGCGGAAATTTTTTATCTAACACCGCAATATACTCCTTTTTCACATTTGAAGAAGGATGCATTAATTTATGTGCAAGATTTCCATCATTTGTGAGTAATAAAACCCCGGTTGTTTTCCGGTCAAGTCGCCCGACCGGATAAATCCGTTCTTTGACACTGATGTAGTTCAGTATAGTATCCCGGTTTTTTTCGTCGCTGTTCGTCGTAATGACATTTTTAGGCTTATTGAAAAGGATATAGACCTTTTTCCCTTCAGGCAGAGCCAGCATACGGCCATCAACGATCACTTCATCAACCGAAGGATCCACTTTCAGACCGGGCTCCATAATGATACTGCCGTTTATCATTACCCGTCCGGCCTCGACAAGCTGATCGGAAGCCCGTCTGGATGCGACGCCGCACATTGCCAGATACCTGTTGATTCTTACAAGACGTTCCTCTCTATTCTCTGCAGTTCGTTTTTTCATGAAACCCTTACTCGTCATTGTTTATGGAATCCCGACAATCGTTATCGGCTCTTCCGGCAAGATATTCCTGTTCTTCGTGTTCCTGCAGAATCTCCCTGATCTCCCTCACTTTCGGAAGATCCCTGAGTGAATGCAGGCCGAACAGATCGAGAAAATCATCTGTCGTTCCGTACTGAAGCGGACGTCCGGGAGAATCTGCCCGTCCATGTACGGTAATAAAACCTCTTTCAAGCAGACGATCCACGGCATAATCGGGAGCCGTACCCCGAAGCTGCTGAATTTCACCCTTGGTAACAGGCTGTTTGTAGGCGATAACCGAAAGCACCTCGAGTATCGAATTCGAAAGTTTTCTGCGAACTTTCGGCGCCTGTATTCTTTTTAGAAGCTCACTGAACCGGGGTTCGGTGAAAAACCGGTACCCGCCTGCAATGCGGCGGATACGGAAAGTCAGCCCTGCAGCATCATATCCGTCGTTCAGGGCAGTAATCAGCAGATCAAGCTGAGAGAGCGAAATCTCCGCTCCCGTAACCTGCCTGATCAAAGAGAGCGTTACGGCTTCCTCGGAAGCGAAAATCACAGCTTCAATCTGTTGCTGCAATGGCAATTCAGGTTCATGCACCGCTTCTTGTCCCGTAGCGTTTGAATGGCGAGCCGGAAGAGGTGCCCGCAGCACCGTTACCGTTTTCTTGCAGTCGAAAAATTATGGTCGAGGCAGATCCCGCCTTCATAATTGTACCACATCTCCTGACATGGAAAATTACACTCGTAGAGCGCTTTACCGATAATAACCGAGTCTACTCCGAATTTCTGGAGCTGCCCCAGTCTTTTCAGGTCTTCCGAACTGGTAACTCCTCCTGACGCGGTAATTTTCATCCCTGCCTTCTCGGCAAAAAGTCTGGTGGTCTCATAACCGAATCCCTGCATCATGCCGTCACGGCTGATATCGGTGTAGATAATTCGCTCGATACCCATTTTCTTCATTTGCAGGGCGAGCTCGTAGTCCTTCATCCCGCTGCTCTCCGTCCATCCCTTGATTTTCGGAATACCGTTTTCGGCATCGATGCCGACCACGATACGCGACGGACGATACGTTTTAAGAAGCTCCCCGATAAGCTCGGGATTGGTAACTGCCGCAGACCCGATGACCACACGGCTCACCCCGATATCGAGATATCGTTTTACAGCTTCAAGAGAGCGGATGCCGCCGCCAACCTGAATTGGTATATCAAGTTCTTCAACAATCTCTTTTATTCTCCCGAAATTGACCATCTCTCCGGTCAAAGCAGCATCGAGATCGACAATATGGAGCATCTTGGCGTTTTGCTTGCGCCAGATAATAGCCATATCGCGGGGGTTGTCGAGGTAAATTTTCTGCTGGTTGAAATCGCCTCTGGTAAGGCGAACACATTTACCGTCTTTTATATCGATAGCAGGAATAATCAGCATAACAAAAAACATGAAGTCAATAACAGAAAGACTCTTAACATCCGGCAAAATTTTTCAGAACCTGAAGTCCGGCTTCAGAGCTTTTTTCCGGATGAAACTGTACAGCGAAAATACCATTTTTTTCAATGGCCGAACAGAAATTTTTTCCTGCAAACCAAGTCGTTGCCGCTATATCCCCTGGATTCGCCGGTTCGCAGTAATATGAGTGCACAAAATAAAAAAAGGAGTGATCGTCGATTCCTTTGAACAACACGCACTCTTTCTTCAGATCGACGGAATTCCAGCCGATCTGGGGAATTTTATCGGTTTCGCTTCTGAATCGAAGGACTTTCCCCGGAACGAGATCGATCCCCTTATGAACGCCCATCTCTTCACTTTCACCCAGAAGCAACTGCATGCCAAGACATATGCCGAGCAATTGCCCCCCCTTGTCGAGATGTTCGAGAACAGCTTCGGTAAATCCGGAAGCGTTCAGTGAATCAATGGCCTGACCGAAAGCCCCTACTCCGGGAAGAAGCACTTTACGGTGTCCCGCCAGTTTCCGCGGATCGCTGCTGACCATGGCTTTGATGCCCAGATAATCAAAAGCTTTCTTGACTGAGTGGAGGTTTCCCGCCCCGTAATCGGCAATAAAAATCATATCGGCACCATTTCGGTTAATAAGCAAGCAGTATAGAAACCCGAAAACACTGCCGGAAACTCTTTATCCTGAAGGTCATTTTTTAATTCGATAATTATTGTTTATAATACCTATCTTTTGACCTTACCGAAAAAATTAGCACTTCTCCTTAACCATACAGCGATCGAAGAACAAATGTACAACATTGTTTCTGCTATTTTTTTAGCTGAAAATATCAAAAAAATTGAAATACAAGCTCCCCGCATAGCTAAAAAAAGAAAAGCAGGGCAGTTTGTCATGATCAGGACAGGAGAACACGGAGAGAGGATCCCGCTTACCATTGCCGGTTCAGATCCTGAACAGGGTACCATAACCATCATTGTCCAGGGCATGGGCAAATCAACCCGTGAGCTGAACCTGAAAGAAACCGGTGATACCATTCACGATATAGTCGGCCCTCTCGGCACTCCGTCGCACATTGAAAATTTCGGAACCGCCGTCAGCATCGGAGGAGGAGTAGGCTCGGCGATAGCCTATCCTACAGCCGTTGCACTTAAAGAGGCCGGGAACTACGTGATCACCATCAACGGCGCACGCACCAGGGATCTTGTCATTCTCGAAGATGAAATGAAGGCGGTCAGCGATGAAGCGTACATAACCACGGATGACGGTTCATACGGGTTTCATGGCTTTGTCACCCAGAAGTTGCAGGAGCTGATCGATTCAGGAAAAACCATCGATTACGTTCTCGCCATCGGTCCGATACCCATGATGAAGGCAGTTGCGGAAGTTACCCGTCCATACGGCATCCATACTGTTGTGAGCCTGAATCCGGTAATGGTTGACGGAACCGGCATGTGCGGAGGCTGCCGGGTCACCGTTGACAATGAGACCCGGTTTGCCTGTGTTGACGGGCCTGAATTCGATGCACATAAAGTCGATTTCAAAAACCTCTCCGACAGAAACAGAATGTACCTGCCGGAAGAGAAACAGTCTGTCGAAGCGTTTTCGCACAAGTGCCACCTCGGCCAGCAACACTAAGCTTCCCTTTCTTTTCAATATCCATCCTGCCTGCCGGCTTTTTGCCTGGCAGTCAGTATGGATTTTCAGTCACTCTTAAACAGAAGAACCTTTTTCAGAGGGAGTACTATGGACTTAAAACCTATGACGACCAAAGAGCGCCTTGCCATACCGCGCCAGACCATGCCTGCACAGGATCCTGCCAAACGGGTTCAGAACTTCAACGAGGTAAACCTCGGTTACACGCCCGAGATGGCACAGAAAGAGGCCATGCGCTGCATTCAGTGCAAGGACCCCATATGCATCAAGGGTTGTCCTGTAAATATCAAAATAGACAAGTTCATCAAACTGATCGCCGAGGGAAATTTTCTCGGAGCTGCAAAAAAAATCAAGGAGGACAACATTCTGCCGGCAATCTGCGGCAGGGTATGCCCCCAGGAAGATCAGTGCGAAAAAGTATGCGTTCTGACAAAAAAATATACTCCGGTGGCTATTGGAAACCTTGAGCGCTTTGCCGCCGATTACGAACGTGAACATGGACATATCGAGCTGCCTGAAGTAAAACCGGCAACCGGAAAAAAAGTTGCCGTTATCGGAAGTGGCCCCGCAGGACTGAGCTGTGCGAACGATCTGGCCCGTCTCGGCCACTCCGTTACGGTGTTCGAGGCACTGCATGAACTCGGAGGCGTTCTGATGTACGGTATTCCGGAATTCCGGCTTCCGAAGGATATTGTGAAAATCGAAATCGAAGGTCTGAAAAAAATCGGGGTGGAGTTTGTCGCCAATACCGTTGTCGGACGCTCGGTTACCATCGACGAACTGCTGAAAGATGAGCATTTCGATGCGGTCTTTATCGGAGTGGGAGCCGGTCTGCCCTGGTTTATGGGCATCCCCGGTGAAAACCTCCTCGGAGTTTATGCCGCTAACGAGTTTCTCACGAGAGTAAACCTTATGCAGTCCTATACCTTCCCTGAAAACGACACCCCGGTTTTCAATTGCAAAGGGAAAAATATAGCCATTTTCGGTGGCGGCAATACCGCTATGGATGCCGTTCGAACCGCCAAACGGCTTGGAGCGGAACATGCCTATATCGTCTATCGTCGTTCTGAAGCCGAAATGCCCGCCCGCGCCGAAGAGATCCATAATGCCAAAGAAGAAGGCATTGAATTTCTGCTGCTGATGAACCCGGTCGAGTTTATCGGTAACGAGCAGCAGTGGCTGACCGGAGTGAAGTGCATCCGTATGGAGCTTGGAGAGCCGGACGATTCCGGCCGTCGTAAACCGGTTCCGGTAAAAGGGTCGGAATTCGTGCTGCCTGTCGATATGGCGGTAGTCTCCATCGGAAACGGTTCGAATCCGCTCATCAAGCAGACAACGCCCGAAATCGAAGTCAGCAAACGGGATACCATCGTTGTCGATATCAACACTATGGCGACTTCCAAGGATAACGTCTATGCAGGAGGCGATATCGTCACCGGCGGTGCAACCGTCATTCTGGCCATGGGAGCCGGACGTACGGCAGCAAAAGCGATTCATGAAAAGCTTATGGGGCTGGCTTCGGATTTTCAGGAATGGTAACCAAACCTACAGAGGGTCGGCCATAAGGCCGACTCTTTTTACTCAGCAAGATAGTCCTTCCATGAGCGAACTCTACCGATTCGGAGTATCCCTTGAAAAAACACTGATCGATGCCTTTGACCGCCATATCAGTGAACAGCACTATAAAAGCCGTTCCGAAGCGCTCCGTGATCTCATCCGCGAAGAGCTGCTGAAAAAGCAGTGGCGTGAAGGTGGTCAGGTCGCCGGCGCTATCGTCATGACCTACGATCACCACAAAAGGGAACTGCTCAACCAGCTGCTCGACATCCAGCATGATTTTCAGGAGACGATAATTTCCACACAGCACGTTCATCTCGACCATCACCACTGCCTTGAAATCGTCGCCGTCAGGGGAACCGCCGATCAAGTGGAAAAACTCGCAACACAGCTCAAGGTACAGGCGGGCGTCAAACATCTCAGTCTCAGCATTTCTACTGCAGGGTAAATCCGGGATCCTGGTCATTAACAATTGTTGTTGCCAATTCGTATCACAAATCGTATTTTTGTGCTACTGCAAACAACCATAACCGGAAACGCCCATGCTGAAAAAAATCTGTCTCGTTACGGCATCCACAGCTTCGCTGCTCTCTGCAACTCCCGTTTTTGGCGCTCATCCCCTCATTACCGACGATACCGGAACCCAGGGAAAGGGAAAAATCCAGATCGAGCTGAACAGTGAATTCGCATGGAACAGAACGGATGCCGACGGTATGGAGTTGAAGGAGAATGCCGGGGAAACCGCTTTGGCCCTCTCGTACGGACTTACCGAAACTATCGACATTGTTACAGGCATTCCCTTCGGATGGTACACCCTTGAAGAAAACGGCACAACGCTGGGCGATGAGAGCGGAATCGGCGATATGAGCGTGGAAATCAAGTGGCGGGTTTATGAAAATGAAGAGAATGGACTCAGCTTTGCCGTTAAACCGGGCATGTCGATTCCAACCGGTAATGAACGGAAAGGATTCGGAAGTGGAGAGCTCTCCCCCGGCCTGACGCTGATCGCAACCCATGAAGGCGATTTCGGCTCGCTGCACGCCAATGTCGGATACTCCCGCAATAATTACAAAAACGAGGACGACGATGCTGCATCCCGGAATGATCTCTGGCATGCATCGTTTGCCGCAGAGCTGAACGTGACCGATAACCTTCGTTCGGTCGCCAATATCGGGATTGAAACCAACGAGGATATAACCAGCGACACCCATCCGCTCTTTCTCATCGGAGGGCTCATCTGCAGCATTTCCGAAGATCTTGATCTCGATATCGGCCTGAAGTGCGGTCTTAACGAGGCCGAAACCGATACCGCTCTTCTGGCCGGCATGGCTGCGAGATTCTGACGAAAGCCGATTACCAGAAAAAGCCTTGCACACGAACCTGAAGAGATCAATCAAAAAAACAAGTGGAGTGCCGGACGCCCTCCCCTTAAACCAAGGGAGTTCAAACCATGCATATGTCTGACGCACTGCTCTCGCCCGCAGTCGGAGGAGCATTCTGGGCGGCAAGCGCAGCCCTCATCGCATACAGCGCAAAAAAAATCGCCGGTGAACAGGATGGCATGAAAACCCCGCTGATGGGTGTTCTCGGAGCCTTCGTCTTTGCCGCCCAGATGATCAACTTCACGATTCCCGGCACCGGATCGAGCGGCCATCTCGGAGGCGGACTGCTTCTGACGGTGCTTCTCGGCCCTTATCGCGCATTGCTCACCCTCGCTTCCGTGCTGGTGGTGCAATCGCTGTTCTTTGCCGACGGAGGGTTGCTCGCCCTGGGATGCAATATTTTCAACCTTGCATTTTTTCCTGCTTTCATCGCCTATCCGTTTCTCTACCGGGTCATTGCCGGTCAATCCCTCTCCACAGGAAGAGTCGCTGCGGCAAGTATTACCGCCGCAGCAGCAGGCCTCCTGATGGGTGCGTTTTCCGTCGTCCTCCAGACAACCCTCTCGGGCATCAGCGAACTGCCTTTCGGAACCTTCGTGCTCTTTATGCTCCCGATCCATCTTGCCATCGGCATAGTCGAAGGTCTTGTCACCATGGCGGTTCTGGTGTTCGTAGCAAAAACCGAACCATCAATGCTCTCACTGCAGCCGAAACCGACCGGCAAACCCTCATTCATACTCGGTTCCTTCATCATTGCGGCCCTTGCTGTCGGAGGAGTACTCTCATGGTTCGCGTCGTCACGGCCTGACGGTCTTGAATGGTCGATGGCAAAAGTATCGGGACAGGAGGAACTTGAGGGCAAGGAAGCCCCGATTCACGAAACGCTCCGTTCGATACAGGAAAAAATAGCCTTTCTCCCCGATTACGGATTCAGAACAGCCGCCGAACCAGCTGCAGAAGTGATGAATTCCAAAGAATCGCCGGTCAATGCAGGCACGACGGTATCGGGCATTGCCGGAAGTTTTCTGGTACTGCTTCTTTCCGGTGCAGCCGGGATGCTGTTCCGCAAAAAAATACCGGCAACAAAGAACGGTCAATGAGTATCGAACCGTTAACAGCACAGGTTCGGAAAGAGCCCCACTGCGTTTTGCCGGCAGGAGACCGGTCATCCCTTGCCGTCCTTGTGCTGTTCATCCTTTTCGTGGTCTCGGTCCCCAAAAACAATCTGCCGGCGGTAATCGTCTACGGCTCGTTTCCCCTTTTCTTCATCATCTCAGGCGGACTGCCGTTGCGTCCCATCATGAAACGGATGATGCTGATCTCCCCGTTTCTGCTGTTCATGGCGGCAGGAAACATCTATTTCGACAGGCTTCCTGTTTTTACGGCCGGAAGTCTCCCCATAACCGGAGGGATGATTTCCGGCAGCGTGATTGTAGCCAAAGCTCTTGTCACCCTTGCCGCCGTGCTTGTATTCTCCATCTGCGTTCCGTTTCACCGGTTTGGAAACGCATTGAGGGGTTTCGGTGTTCCTGAAGTTTTCATCACCCAGTTGCAGCTGGTCTACCGGTACAGTTTTCTTCTCGCCCCTGAAGCCCGATCACTGCAGAAAGCGCGCGATCTCCGATCATTCGGCAACAGGGGAAAAGATCTTTTTACGACAGCGCAACTGATCGGCTCGCTGCTTGTAAGAACAACGGCAAGAGCCGAAAGAATCTACATGGCCATGACTGCCCGGGGATTCAGGAACAACCTGTCGGCAGAGGATAACAGCCCGTTTACAGCAAAGGACGGTGCAGTAGTCGCGACTGCCCTCTTCTGCCTTACCGCAGTCTGGTTGCTGTTCCGGGTATAATTCCAATTCTGTTGTATCGTTCGCGGGGCGAACGGGAGGTGGCTGAGTTCTGAGTTCTGAGTTCTGAGTGGAGATCGGAAGAACGAGCTGAGTGTTACGGGTCAGGTTGAAGAGGCTGAAGTTGAAAAAAAACATAATTTTATGCCGCGCGGCGCGCGATACTCCCATTCGCGGAGCGAATGATACGCCCGGGCGTACCCGACCGATACTCCCGCGAAGCGATACTCCTTTTCCACCGGGTAATAGGAAGGAATTTCCGGATTGTCGCCGGCTGTATAACTGCATATTTGTATTGGAAATGGAATAAGGCAAAAGAGCGCGCAAATGATTACAGTCGAACGGGTAAGTTTTTCCTATCCTGACGGAACCAGGGCTCTTCACGATCTCTCTCTGACGGTCATGACGGGCGAATCAACCGGAATTGTCGGGGCGAACGGAGCCGGAAAATCAACACTGGTCAACCATCTGAACGGGTGGTACCTGCCTCAGACGGGAAAAATCACCATCAACGGTGTTGTACTCCTTAAAAAGAACCGGGAGCTCATCAGAAAACAGGCAGGGTTGGTCTTTCAGAACCCGGATGACCAGCTTTTCATGTCGAGGCTTTACGACGATATCGTCTTCGGTCCGGAAAATCTCGGCATGAACAAACAGAAAACCGCAGAAGAGGCGGAACGGATCCTCAGAGATTTCGATCTCTGGGAACTGCGCGACAAACCGCCCTCCAGGCTTTCGCAGGGGCAAAAGCGGTTTGCAGCTTTTGCCGCCGTTCTGATGATGCACCCTTCGGTACTGGTAATGGACGAACCCACTTCGGACCTCGATCCGCGCAACCGGAAACGCCTCATCTCGCTCGTCAACGCACTTCCGGCAACAAGAGTAACGGTTTCACACGATCTTGATTTTATCTGGGATACCTGCAGCGAGGTGTGCATCATGTCGAAAGGCCGCATAGCCGCAAAGGGAGCCGCAAAAGAGATTCTTCGGAACCGTGACCTGCTCGAGGCAAACGGCCTTGAGCTGCCGCTCAGACTGCAGGAGTGAAAAGAGATTCCCTTGAATGAGTCCTGGGGCAGAAAAGAGGGGAAAACAGCTTCATATCCTTTCAGGATAGAGCCCTTACTCTTCTTTCGAGCTCTTCCGACATGTGACGATCCGAAAGCTTGACGGTTATCTGGGGCACATCATGGGAGGTGTCGACAGCAAAAACCGCAACGTCAAAAAGATCACCCATTCTGACAATGGAAGCAAGATCGGCAATACGTTCAGTCACCCCGAGAAAACTCAACGGAAGAAGACATTTTACGTGATAGGGATTGACCAGAAATATCCCATAGGACTTTACGGAAAGCACTGAACCGGTAAACCGCTCGCCGGGTTCAGGAAGCCTTGCGTTGAGGTAGTCCAGATCGGCACCGCTGCCTCCCGATTGCGACTGGCTCATTTCCTCGGCCATCTGGGAGATATCATGAAAATCTATATCGGATCCGCTGTACAGTTCGCGGGCGCTTATTCCCCTTGTCGAAAAAACGGAAACAGTTTTTCCTTTCATCTGCATCGCCATGATCAGAGGCAGAAAATCGCTGTCGCCGCTGAACAGGACAAACACCTCGAACTGATGTTCAGTCAGCATGGCATCTACGGCAAGCTCGATATCGAGATTTCCTTTCATTATTATCTCGCCGGTATCCCTGTTGACGATCTTTTTTACCGGTTTCGATATGATCTCGAACCCGTGCGTTATGAGTACCCTGTTGAAAGCCACCTGATCTTCAGAGGGCGGATCAGGTGAAGGAACGTAATAACGCGCTGATACTACCGTATAACGGTTTGAAAAATACAACATAAGACGGGAAAAATCTATCTGCCACCCCAGATGGCGCTGTGTATAAAACAGATTGGCTCCGTCAATGAAAAGTGCGGCTTTCTGTATACTCATTCTTCTTCGAATCCCGGTTGTATCAACATTCTCCTGTACATTATCGCACACAAAAAGCAACAACAAAAGTGCACTAACCATTTCAACCCGATCATTCCCGAAAAAACCGCAGATTCATAGAGAATCGTTACCATGCCCCGAGCAGAAACCACCAGAGGGCAAGCGTAAAAAACGAAGCCATAATACCGACAGCAACCATCAGCGAAGCAAGAGGGGGATTGATATGGTGCTCTGAAGCGATAATCCCGGCCGTGATCATGGGCGGCATGGCCGCTTCGAAAAGCGTTATCCGAACCGGCAGACCCTGCATACCGAAAAAGCCGAGATAGAGCAGAGAGAGCAGCAGCGGAGCTATCAGCAGTTTGAATGAAAGCCCAAGCGCAAGATTACGGGTATTGCCGGAAAGATGACCCAGGCTGAGTTGATAGCCTACCGAAAAAAGGGCAAGAGGAGCAAGGGTATCACCGAGTCTTCCGAGCAGGAGAGCAAACCATTCCGGATAGTCGAAGGGCATCAGGAAAATTGCTGCCGTTAATGCGATAAAAGGAGGAAATGACGTAACCCTCCGAAGTATCGCTTCTGCGGAAAGCTTCCCGTCCGAGTAGATACCGGCTGTGAGGATTCCCAGGGTCGAAAGTACCATGAACGATCCGAGCTGATCGACGATGATTCCGTGAACAAGCCCCTCCTTGCCGTAATAGGCGTCAATCATAGGCAATCCGACGAACGAGGTGTTGCCGAGACCTCCGGTCAGAATCAATGCCCCTACCGTCATACGGGGCAGCTTAAAGAGTTTTCCGGCCAACAGAAAAAAACCTGCCGCGAGACCGAAATGCAGCCAGGGCATCGCAGCCATTGCAAATACCCCGGGCGAAAGATCAAGGTCGTGAAAGTAGAGCAGGGTGAGTGCCGGCAGGGAGATATGAATGATAAAACCGTTCAGTACGGCAGGAGTCTCCTTCGGAAGTCTGTTCAGCCGCCTCAGGAGTATTCCTGCAAGAAAACAGACAAAGAGTAGAATAAGATTCTGCACGGAAGGCAAACTATTCAATTGTAAAAATCCATCCGCCTTAAGAGCAGCTGTGATTCCATTTCCAATACAAATATGCAATTATATTGCTCGCGACAACCCTGAAATTCCTTCCCATTAACCAGAGGAAAAGGAGTATCGCTTCGCGGGAGTATCGGTCGGGTACGACCGGGAGTATCATTCGCTCCGCGAATGGGAGTATTGCGCGCCGCGCGGCATAAAATTATGTTCTTTTTTCAACTCCAGCCTCTTCAACCTGACCCGTAACACTCAGCTCGTTCTTCCGATCTCCACTCAGAACTCAGAACCAGGAACTAATTCCCCCATCTTCTACCGCGAAGCGATACTCCTGCGAAGCGAAGCGAGCTATACTCCGCGATGCGACAGCGAGCATACTCCCGAGCACGAAGTGCTCGATACTCCCCTGCCCCTCTGTAACACGTAGAACTTAACCCCTAACACGATCTTCATCTTCCCATTCCCTCATCGCCTGGCCCTGGATTATAAACGCATTATTGAAACAGAATAGGAATGACTTATCCCGATAAATGGAGAAACAGCGATGATCCGGATAACGTGAACTTATGGAAACGGAGTGCGCGTGATCTGCGATACTGCGCCGGCAACTCTTCCATACAGATACCCGGAAAATGCCGGTGACGCATTCAGGCACGGAATGGTGGTGATCGTACAGGCCGGCAGCAAGCGCCTTAACTCCTGCTCCCGATAAACCGTTTCGTTTCCATCGGCAAAATACCCGGCAGCAAAGAGCGCGACATTCGAAACACCTGAATCTGCGAGCAGGGCCGCCGTCTCCTCGAAAGAAGGCCTGGTCCACTCGCCTCCGACATCGTGGTTGAGATAAGCGGTCATGATGCGCCCGTAAGGGTGCCGGATGTCGCTGCCGAGCAACTCCGTCAGACGCGCCGCAAAAGTCACGGTTTCATCAAGACCGGTATGGAACGCCGGTGGCTCTCCGCTGCTATTCGTTACAAGAGTTCCGTGAAAAAGCAGAAGAAGCGCATGCCTCTCGCTTCTATCGAGCTGAGTATCGGCACTGGCGGCAACAACATGCGCGGCACAAAGCCGGTGAAAGGAGGCATCACACCAGAACCGGCTGATCACTTTTACTTTGCTCAAATCATCCGGACGGCGGGTCCGGGCAAGATACCGGCAAAGCTGACCGCAGGTCAGGTCATTATCGACCGGCGACATGGAGAGAAGAATCTGGCCATCATGATGTTTTGTTGCCTCGATAGCCTCTTCAAAAGAAGGGTCGGATGCTGAAAATGCCGCATGTACATCAAAAACGATCCTGCCGTTCCCCGGATGCTTTCCGAGATAGTTCTGCAGCTCGCACGCCTGTTCTCTGGCAATCCGGTTATGAGGAGAACCCTTCCTTTCGGGATTGAACTTTTTTTTCAGGGCGGAAAAGAGTGAAATTCCCACCTGCAGAACAGGAGGTACTCCCATGACTGCGGCCGCGTGTTCGAGCGTTCGCCGACTTACCCGGTAGTTCTCAATAAATCGGGAGGTTTCGGCCTCTCCATGTGCCGCGAGGATGATCGCTATCTTTTTGTTGTCCGACATGTATATATATGCACTTTACTGTCACTTCCTGACATTTTTTTCTTTGATTTTCACATCCATCCCTTCCCGGAACCTCTCCTGTGGAACCGGTATGACCCGGTCGCCTTTTCTGAGGCCATCGAGAACTTCTACAAAAGCCAGGTCTCCTGCGCCGGTTTTCAATGCCTGTTTTTTCAGCTTGCCCTTCTCGATTTTCCAGACATGACTGATATGGTTCTCATCGAATACCGAGCTTTTTCTCACCAGCAGAGCGCGGGTTCTGGTGTTGTAGATAATGTTTGCCGTTGCCGTCATCCCCGCCTGTATCGCCTGAATGGGAGCGGTAAACTGCAGATAGACTTTCGATGTCTTCGTAACGGTATCGGTCTGGGGAACAATACGGGAAACAACGGCATCGAAACGTTTTTCGGGCATGGCGTCAAACGCGATCACCGCTTTCTGACCGGAACGGATTCGGGGAACGTCAAGTTCATCAATTTCAACGTTGACGACATAGCCTGAGGTATCGATTACCCTTGCGACAAGCGTATTGGCCGTTACATAATCGCCGGTCTTGAGACTCTGCAACGCAAGAATGCCGTCGAACGGAGCCGTTACGGTGAGCTTCTTCAGCTCGTCTTCCTGAATTTTCAGACGAAGCCGCTTCTGTTCGAGCAACTCTTCCGCCTGCTTCCGATTTTTTTCGGCATCGTCAAGATCCTGTCGCGAGACGGCTCCTTCACCGAACAGATTTCGGGTTCTTGTACATTTCAGCTTTGTCCCGGCAACCAGAGCAAGCTGCTCATCATAAGCCGCCCGGGCTTCGCGCACGGCAAGTTCCGGCTGGAGCGAGTCGAACGTGATGATCGTCTGGCCGGCAGACACCCGTTCCCCTTCGAGGGCGCCAACCCTTCTGACAGTGCCTGACAGCTCGGCGCTCAGATTGGCAACGGCATCCGCTTCAACGAATCCCGTCGCATAGACAGCCTGCACCAGTTCGGCATACGTCACCTCCTCCGCTTCGACATCGACCGTATTCCCCCTGGTTACGAGATAGGTAACGGTAGCAAGAAACACAATGGCAAGAGCGATGGTATATTTCGGAAGGAGTTTCTGTAACGTCTGCATAAGTTGTTGGCATTAGGATACCTCTTTCAGTGAGATACCCGTTTTTGGATTCGGGTCATGGAAGTTACACGTTTTGAACTTTTTCTCTATTCCGACCTTGTTTTTTCCATTATTTTATGAATCTTTAAAAACGTTTTTCCTGAATAGTCCGGATTTACGGACGATTCGATAAAAAAATATTTAAATGATACAAGCTGATGAGTGATAATCAAGACCTGCAGAAAAGCTTTCTTGAGACCGTCAAATTCGATGAAAAAGGGCTGGTTCCGGCAATTGTTCAGGATCACGAAACCGGAAAAGTGCTGATGATGGCCTGGATGAACCGGGAAAGCCTGGAAATGACCCTGGAGAGAAAGCAGGCCTGTTACTGGAGCCGAAGCCGCAAGAAACTCTGGCTGAAAGGGGAGTCGTCCGGAAACATGCAGGATGTTCACGATATCCTTATCGACTGCGACGGAGATACCATTCTGCTGAAAGTTTCCCAGAAAGGCGGGGCTTGCCATGTCGGGTATCACTCCTGTTTCTACAGAAAAGCGAAAGATGACCTGTCAATGGAAATCTGCGACACGCTTATGTTCGATCCTGAAGAAGTTTACGGCAAAAAAAGCTGAACCGGGTAGCAATGAGTCAACCGAGAGAAACCGCAAAATCGCTGAACAAAACAAAATCGCGATCTTCGATCCGTACCATGTTCGACGAGGTTGCCCCGACATACGATTTTCTCAACCACCTGCTCAGTCTGGGAATCGACAACTACTGGAGAGCGGCGGCAACCGGCCGGGCAAAAAAACTGCTTGGCGGCAACCCTGCGCCGCGGATTCTCGACGTCGCAACCGGAACCGGAGACCTGGCTGCCTCGATGGCAAAAATTCCCGGAGCTGAAGTCACCGCTCTCGATCTCTCGCCGGAAATGCTTGTCATCGCCAGAAAAAAATATCCCGGCATAATCTTCCACGAAGGGTATGCCGAAAAGCTCCCTTTCGATACGGCAAGTTTCGACGTAGTCAGCGCAGGTTTCGGTGTGAGAAATTTCGAAAATCTCGAACAGGGCATGAGCGAGTTCCACAGGGTGCTCAAACCCGGCGGTCATGCGCTCATCATCGAACCGATGATTCCCCGAAATCCCCTTGTAAAAAAGCTGTACCTGATTTACTTCAAGAAGGTGCTTCCGAAAATTGCGGCACTGTTCAGCAAATCAACCTTCGCCTACGACTATCTGCCCCACTCGGTCGAACAGTTTCCCCAGACAGAAGCGTTCACCGCTGTCCTGAAAAAAAACGGTTTTCGCAGCGCAGAGTACTTCCCCATGACGTTCGAGACCTCGATTCTCTACGTAGCCACAAAATAACCCCCCTCCGGCAGAGTAATTCCATTTCCAATAAAAATATGCAGTTATATTGCCCGCGACAATCCTGAAATTCCTTCCCATCAACCAGCACAAAAGGAGTATCGCTTCGCGGGAGTATCGGCCGGGTACGACCGGAAGTATCATTAGCTCCGCGAATGGGAGTATAGCGCTCCGCGCGGCATAAAATTATGTTTTTTTTCAACTCCAGCCTCTTCAACCTGACCCGTAACACCCAGCTCGTTCTTCCGATCTCCACTCAGAACTAATTCCCCAATCTTCTACCGCGAAGCGATACTCCTGCGAAGCGAAGCGAGCTATACTCCGCGATGCGACAGCGAGCATACTCCCGTTCGCCCCGCGAACGATACTCCTCTCCCCAAGTCACGCGGACCAGCGTTCACGAATGAACGGAATACGTTTCAGCAGCGGCACACTCAGCAGATAGACCGCAATACCGGCCGCATCCGCGCCGATATCGGCAAAGGAACAGCTCCGATAGGGGAAAAACGACTGCGCGATCTCTATGGCGATGCCGTACCCAAGCAGAAAAAAAATCTTCAGGGCGTTGAACGAAGTTTTCGGAAAAGCAAAATCCACGAGCAGGGAAAGCAGATAAAATGCCAGAAAATGCAGCAGCTTATCGGAAATTCCCTCGGACAGATTCGGGGACAAAGGCAGAAGAGCGAGCCTGCTGATCATTACGATACAGATGAAGAGCAACAACCTGCCTTCGATTTTCAGAAACCGTTTTATGTTTTTCACTGGGGGGACATTGTGGATTCAGGGCTATGAGTGCAACTCGACTCTGTATTTAGAAAAATTCTTGCAGGCATGCGTCTCTTTGAGCTGGTCTTCGTGTACTTTTTTGACCAGATCCACCACCTGACCGGGATCCGTCACATGAAAAATCATGTGCATATCATGCCTGTTGAAAAGCCCCCTCGGCAACACCTCGGTTTCAAGCCAGAGCAACAGATTTGTCCATATTTCGCCGTAAAGGATTATCGGGGTATCGCAGATATGCTCTACCTGAACAAGCTGCCAGGCGTAGAACAGTTCCAGCAGGGTGCCGATTCCTCCGGGAGCGACAACAACCGCATCCGAAAGAGACATAAAGGTATCGAGGCGACTGCTGAAACGGGGAAACTCCTGCTTGATGTCGAGAAAAGCGTTCGGCCCCTGCTCTCTCGGCAGCGTTATATTCAGACCGATCGAATGGGTTTCCGATTGTGCTGATTGTGAACCTGCATTGGCGGCCTGCATGAGACCGGGTCCGCCGCCGGTCACAATGTCGAACCCGGCTTCGGCAAGGCCTTTTGCGATCAGGAACACATCCTGATAGTCCCGATCACCCTCCTGAATCCGCGCAGATCCGAAAACAGCCACCTTGTAGTGAAGATCCATATCCGATAATTAAAGCATTGCTTCAAATTCATCCTCTCCGATAACCTTGACACCAAGCTTCATCGCCCTCTCAAGCTTGCTTCCTGCCTCCTTGCCGGCCACAACGAGCGAGGTCTTCCTGCTCACCGAACTGACGATTCTGCCACCGCGCTCACGCACCATCTCTTCTGCTTCCTGGCGGACGTGGCGTTCGAGGCCGCCGGTGAAAATGACGCTTTGGCCTTCGAAGTTGTTGTTGACCGGTTCTTTTTCCTTCCCTGCCCGCATCGGCAATCCGGCCTCGTCAAGCTTGTCGAGCATGGCCTGCACCCAGGGCTTTGTGAAAAAGTCGATAATGCTGCGAGCGACAACAGGTCCTATATCCGGCACTTCTGAAAGCTCCTCTTCACCGGCCTCCTGCAGCGATACAAAATGAGGATACGCTCTGCCCAGTTCCCTTGCGGTCGCCTGGCCGACATGGCGGATGCCGAGCGCGAAGAGCAGTCGGTCATAACTTTTCGTTCGACTCTCCTCGATAGCCCGTACCAGGTTGACGGAAGATTTTGTGCCCATGCGTTCAAGCTGCTCAAGCTGCGGTACCTGAAGCGAGTAGAGATCTCCCGGATCCTTCACCAGCCCCCTGCTGACCAGCTGATCGACCAGCGCAGTGCCAAGCGACTGAATATCCATGGCGTTGCGCGATGCGAAATGCAGAATCCTCCCCCTGATCTGTGCCGGACATCCCTCTTCATTCGGGCAGTACCAGCTCACCTCGTTTTCCGGCCTTGTCAGAGGCGTGCCGCACGAAGGACAGCGTTCCGGAACGACAACAGGTTCGCTGAACAACGAACCGGAATCTTCAGCCACCCGGATGATCTTGGGAATCACCTCTCCTGATTTTTCAATGACTACCCGATCACCAACCCGAACGCCGAGACGTTCGATCTCATCGAAATTATGCAGGGTTGACCGGGATACCGTTGAACCGGCAAGTCTCACCGGCCTGAGTTCGGCAACGGGAGTGATCGTACCGAGCCTTCCAACCTGGAACACCACGCCAAGCAACTCGGTGACCGCCTGCTGGGCAGGATACTTGTAGGCTATCGCCCAGCGCGGACTTTTCGATGTAGCGCCAAGCCGCTCCCACAGCCTTACGGCATTGAGCTTCAGAACCACCCCGTCGGTCTCGTAAGGCAGCTTCCAGCGCTTTTCCGACCACTCGCCGATAAAGCGTTCGATATCATGCAGTTCCGGACAGAGCCGATAATGGTCTCCGGTAAAGAACCCGAGTTTCCCGAGCAGCTGCAACCGGTCAAAATGAGGCATGTGCTGATCATCGATACCTTTGAGAAAGTATGCCACAAAGGTCATTTTTCGACGTGCCACCTCGGCAGAGTCCTGCAGTTTGAGGGTTCCTGCCGTGGCGTTACGGGGATTGGCGAACCGATCCTCTTCAGGCCGGCTCTCGTTCAGACGGGCAAAGTCATCCTTTCGCATGAACACCTCCCCCCGAACCTCGATCTCACGGTCACTTCCCTGATATGTTTCCGCAACAGGAGTTTCAAGACGCAGCGGAATGGCGGAAATCGTCCTGAGGTTGACGGTAATGTCGTCACCCTGAACACCGTCTCCCCTTGTCGCTCCCTGCACCAGCAGACCGTTACGGTAGATCAGGCTTACGGCAACTCCATCGAACTTGAGCTCGGCAACCATCTCCTGCTCCCCGATACCTTCCTCCAGAAGCAACCTCCTTACCCGACCGTAAAAATCGGCTACCTCCCCCATCGAGTAGGTGTTGGAAAGACTCAGCATCGGTTCGCGGTGACGGACGGACGGAAAGCTCCTGGTGATCTGCCCGCCGACCCTCAGCGAAGGGCTGTCGGGCGTTACCAGATCGGGATGAAGGCGTTCAAGCGCGATCAGCTGCTCGAGCAGCCTGTCGTAGTCGTAATCGGAAATAACCGGTTCGGCCTCGACGTAGTACAGATAGTTATGCCGCTCTATCTCCTTCCGAAGCCTTGCGATCTCATCTGCGGCTCTGGCGTTGCCCATGCTTCTGCACTCCGGTTACTTCGTGTTTGAGAACGCCCATCCGGCAAGGTTTTTCAGAAAACCGACCGAACCCGGCAACCCAAGCTTTTCCCATGTTGCGTAAAGAATTTTCGGGTAGCGCCAGGCAAGCTTCAGCATAACCGTCACCAGCTCTTCCAGTTTCAATTCATCACGAAACATGGCTTCGCGATAACGGGAGGGAAGCTGATCGAGCACAATCATCACCTCGTTCATCATGTCGTTGACAAAATTGGGCTCATCTGTCTTCGCATTGTAACACATGTACTTCATCAGATTCGCCATCGAGGCAACATTCGGTTCATAGGCGCTGACGGCAGCAAGATACTCTTTTGTCAGGGTATCGTCCCTCAATGCCCGATCGAGTCCTTCGGTAAGCCGATGCAGATTACGCACCATTGAACCGAATCCGCAGAAGGTAAGAGGCGAGCCGAGCGATGCCGCATCACCGAAAAGCACAATGCGGTCGTCGGCAATAACCCTTGACAACGTGAAGCCGTCATGAACGTATGCCGGAATGATCCCGTAAACCGGACGGTGAATCACGAAATCCATGCCCGGCTGCTTGTATTGGGGAAGCAGGCGAAAATAGGTTTCAAAGAGACCAAGCAGCGTTTTGTCATTTTCCGAGTCAACCTCGTCGTAAAAAAACAGATAGGTGATGTAGTTCCTGCCTTCGGCGGGAAACCCCTCCCATATCAGCTGACGTCCGGTGCCCGGACCGATTTCGGCGGGAGCCGTACTGGCAAGAATCTCGCCGGTATCGAAATCGGCATGATCAAAGCCGCTGGCTATGGTACCCACAGTTGGACAGACATGCGTCTGCGGTCTCCCCCGGTTGAGCTGACGGGCGATGGGAGAGAGAATACCCATCACATCCACCAGCACCTTTGCCCTGTAGTAAAACAGCTCTCCTTTGCGATCGGCAACCTCGACAACGATATGATCGGGAAAACGGTAACAGGCCATAAAGGTGGTACCGTCAAGCAGGCGGTTCCGCGGTTCCGAAAGAACCCTCTCCTTCGCCAGCCCGAGCAAACGGTCTGCATCGACCGCGCAATCGAGCACATTCTGCATATAAAGACGTTTCTGGCTGCCGTCCTGCTTGTAAAACTCCACCCACCCGGTTTTATAACGTCGAACGATGACGGAATCAACCTCTGCTGCGCTGAACACGCCGGTATCGGCAAGCCGGTGCAGCTCTTCACGTGAAATGTTCCAGTCCCTTGTCGACTTCGCCGGAAGATAACGGTCGAAGACCAGCACGCTCCGGTTATAGCGCTTCGCCATAACGGCAGCATGCAGAAAACTCAGGGTTCCTCCCGCATAGATCAGGTCGAATGTCCCGCACGGAACCGCATTGACCGGCAGCTCCGAACCAGGCCGGATAACGGGAAACGACGTTTCGGAAGAAGCGTCCCAGTAACGGTCGAATTCGAGGATGCGCTGCAGATGGCGTTCACCGTCCGGAATGACGCTGAATGCCTTGTAAACGAGCGGATGGGAGTGTTCTATCTGCCGGAGTGCTGAGAAGGACATAGAGGAAAAAATGTTTTGGTTACAGCCGCATTATACGGAAAGTGCCGCGCTCTTCGGCACGCTATCGCTCTCGATCATGCCATCAACAAGATGGATCCTTCGTCCTGCCCTGTTGGCGAACTCCTCGTCGTGCGTCACCACAATCACCGTCTGGTTCAGCTCACGGTTAAGACGATCGAAAAGCTCATAGACGTTGCGAGCGGATTTCGAATCGAGGTTCCCGGTCGGCTCATCGCCGAGCAGAACCTTCGGGTCATTGGCAAGCGCCCTTGCAATGGCAACCCGCTGCTGCTGACCGCCGGAAAGCTGACTCGGCTTGTTGGTATATTTGTTATCGAGACCGACGGTATCGAGCAGCTTCATCGCCCTCTCCCTGATCTCTTTCCTGCTGAACCGTCCGCCGATCATCATCGGCATGCTGACATTTTCAACGGCGTTAAACTCCGGCAGCAGAAAATGAAACTGGTAGATAAACCCTATTTTTTCGTTACGGATACGGGTCATGGCCGTTTCATCCTTTTCGGTGATCTCCTCCCCATCCAGCCAGACCTTGCCGTATGTCGGTTTGTCGAGACCTCCCATGATGTAAAGCAGCGTGGACTTTCCCGATCCGGACGGTCCGGTAATGGCAACGAACTCCCCCGCCATGATTTCCATTGAAAGGTTGGGAATAATGGTCTGCCGCACATCGCGCGACAACTCAAGCTCCCTGCGAATACCTTCAAGCCTGAGAATTTCGGTGGCCATCGGAATGTTATCTGATAAAGTTTCCTGCTATCCGGTCAGCTTGTGCAAACTCCATATACTGCACGAAGTATCCGTTTATCATAATAACAAAAAAGCCCTGAAAGACGGAGGATTAATCTGCCGTAAAGCTGCACGAATGGATGATGCATGTATCAAAAAGGGAAAAAACAACGTACCTTTATGCTGTACAACAATCATGACCCTGTCTATTCAAGATGACGAAACCCGCCATACCAATACCGGTAACCCGTAAGGGGCTCGATCGCAGCGCGCCTTTCGGTTTTACCTGCAAACGCTGTCTGCAGTGCTGCAGGAACAAGAAGATACAGGTAAACCCGTATGAGATAGCCCGACTCGCGCACCATCTCGGCATATCGACGACAGAGTTCATCGAACGCTGCACCGTTGAAAACGGCTCATTCCTGAAATGCAACGAGGACGGGTCATGCATGTTCCTCGGATCCGACGGGTGCGCGGTGCACTCCGACCGACCGCTGGTCTGCCGCCTCTACCCGCTTGCCCGCCATATGAATCATATCGGCGATGAATGGTTTTCGGAACTGCAGGCCGCTTCCGCATGCAGTGGAAAATATGAAGAACACGGAACTATTCAGAGCCATATCGAGGAACAGCATGCCCCTGCATACCTGCGTGCCGCGAACATCTACCTGAACCTTCTCTGGGAGATGATGACCGTTCTGGAAAATCAGCCGGATGACGAACGCGACGCCGATCCTCCCGAAGGCAGCTCCGCTATACACAACTGGATGGATATGGATGAAGCCGTCACGAACTACTGCCAACTCCATCAACTGGACTGCCCCACGGATACAGACGAAAAAATGCATCTGCACATCGAGGCTTTGCAATGCTGGATAAAACCAGCATGAAAAGGAGTATCGCTTCGCGGGAGTATCATTCGCTCCGCGGCATAAAATTATGTTCTTTTTTCAAATTCTGGCTGGATAGCTGGATGGCGAGACAGCAAAACAGCCAAAATCTTTTTCTGCTGATCAGCTGACAAGCCATCCAGCCTCTTCAACCCAACCCATAACACTCAGCACGTTCTTCCGATCTCCACCCAGAACTCAGAACCAAGAACTCAGAACTTAGAACTTAGAACCAGGAACTAATTCCCCAATCTTCTACCGCGAAGCGATACTCCAGCAATGCGAAGCGAGCTATACTCCGCGATGCGACAGCGAGCATACTCCCGAGCACGAAGTGCTCGATACTCCCCTTCCCGCCCACCGCCAACTGCTCATGCAGCGGACTCGCCGAACCATTTCTCCCTGAACCAGAGCGATACATTCACCAGACCGATCAGGGCGGGAACCTCCACGAGCGGCCCGATCACAGCGGCAAAGGCTTCGCCGGAATCGATACCGAACACCGCTACAGCCACGGCTATGGCAAGCTCGAAGTTGTTGCTCGCCGCCGTAAACGAGAGCGTGGCGGTTTTGGAGTAGTCCGCACCCACCTTTCGGCCCATCCAGAACGAAACGAAGAACATGATGATGAAGTAGCAGAGCAGCGGTATGGCAATGCGCACCACGTCCATGGGAATTTTCACGATATACTCGCCCTTGAGCGAGAACATCACCACGATGGTGAAGAGCAGCGCAACGAGCGTCAGGGGACTGATACGCGGTACGAAAACGGTTTCATACCACTCCCTGCCTTTGAGGCGGAGCATGACGAACCGGGTAAGAAAACCCGCAATGAAGGGAATGCCGAGGTAGATGAAAACCGACGAAGCGATTTCGGCGATGGTGATATCGACCCTGAACGACGAGAGGCCGAGCCAGCCGGGCAGCACCGTAAGGAAGACCCATGCATAGACGGAAAAGAACAGCACCTGAAAGACCGAGTTGAAGGCGACCAGCCCGGCGGCGTACTCCGTATCGCCTTTTGCCAGTTCGTTCCAGACGATCACCATGGCAATGCAGCGCGCCAGGCCGATCAGGATGAGTCCGGCCATGTAGTGCGGCATATCGGAAAGAAAGAGCACGGCGAGCACGAACATGAGCACCGGACCGATCACCCAGTTCTGCACGAGTGAAAGTCCGAGCACCCTGGTATTGCGGAACACGTCGCCAAGCTCCTCGTACTTCACCTTGGCCAGGGGGGGATACATCATGACGATAAGCCCGATGGCGATGGGGATGTTGGTGGTACCCGACTGAAAGGTGTTCCAGAACGCCGCCGTACCGGGAACAAGATAGCCCGAGAGTACGCCGATACCCATGGCGAGGAATATCCAGAGCGTAAGGTACCGGTCGAGAAAGGAGAGTTGTTTCGTTGACATGCCCATGGCGCTATCCTCCCTTCTGCATTTCGTTGCAGAACCGCCTGAAGCGGAGATTGATCTCGTTGCGTACCCGCCTGAAGACGGCAAGCTGCTCTTCGCGGCTCCCTTCGGCTTCCGCCGGGTCGTCAAAACCGATGTGCACCCGGTGCCTGACCTCCCCCGTAAAAACGGGACAGCTCTCTTTTGCCCCGTCGCAGACCGTCACGACCCAGTCGAACGGTCTCGAAGTGAATGCATCGACGCTTTTCGGACGGTAGCCGCCTATGTCGATCCACTCTTCGCGCATCACCGCGACGGCAAGCGGATGCACGGCTTCGGCCGGTTTCGTTCCGGCCGAAAAAACCTCGAGTTCGGGATCGAACGAACGGAGAAACCCCTCGGCCATCTGGCTGCGGCAGGAGTTTCCGGTACAGAGTATGAGCACGGACTGTTTCATGGATGTTGCTGCAACAGGTTTACAGTGATTGATTTTTTCAGAAGACAAAATTGAAAACAAAGCCCACCAGCATGATTCCGATAGCCACCACCCCGGCGAATACCGCGATGAGCTGCGGCTTGAGCACCTTGCGCAGGATAATCATCTCGGGAGCGGAGAGCGCGATAACGCTCATCATGAAAGCCATGACCGTACCGAGCGCGGCGCCCTTGCCGAGCAGTGCCTGCACCACGGGCAGAATGCCGGCAGCGTTCGAGTACATCGGCACCCCGAGCAGCACCGCTGCAGGTACCGACCACCATGCCTCTCTGCCCATCACCGAGGCCATGAAGTTCTCCGGCACGTAGCCGTGAATGCCGGCGCCGAGTCCGACGCCAAGCACGATGTAAAGCCACACCTTGCCCACGATCTCGCGCACGTGCGTCACACCCTCCCGCAACCGCTTTGCCCAGCTCATGGCTTCGCCCGTTTCATCGGCGCCGCAGCTGCAGTTCTGCTGCATCTGTTGCACCCACTCTTCGAGGTAGCGTTCCATACCGAGCCGGCCGATCGTCATACCGGCGACTATCGCCACGAGCAGCCCCATCGCCATGTAGAGCAGGGCGACTTTCCAGCCGAACATGCCGAAAAGCAGCGCAAGCGCGACTTCATTGACCATGGGAGCCGAAATCAGGAAAGAGAAGGTAACGCCGAGCGGCACGCCGGCCTGCAGAAACCCTATGAAGAGCGGCACGGCCGAGCATGAGCAGAAAGGGGTCACGATACCGAGCGAGGCGGCCAGCATGTTGCCCACGCCGAGACGCCTTCCCGACAGAATCGCCCGCGTCCGTTCTGCAGAGACGAAGGTGTGTATTACCCCCATTACGAACACAACAGCGGTAAGCAGAAGGAGCACCTTCGGGACTTCGTAGATGAAGAAGTGCAGCGCCTCGCCGAAACGGGTCGCGCGACCGAGGCCCGCTGTCCCCAGCAGGAAATCTGCCGCAGGTTCAAGATTACCGTAGAGCAGCAGCCAGGCAACTGCTGCCACAACAGTCATGGCAGCGGCCTTCAGGCTGGAGGAGGTCTGTTCGGGCTGATTCATTTTCATTTACCTGATGGAGTTACTCAGCAACAGCTTCCCGAACTGTTCGAACTGCCGGAAGGGCTGCCGCAGCAGCATCCACCACTTTTGCGCTTCAGCTCCCCTCTCATGGGAAACCCTTTCTCCGCCCAGCGGACAATGCCGTACTGCATGTTCGCAACCTTTTCATACCCGTGGTTCATGAGAAAATATGTGGCCATGAGGCTGCGCTCCCCGACATTGCAGGCAACAACCACCTCGCGATCGACCGGGATCTCCCCGAACCGCTCTTCAAACTCGCTGTAGGGAATCAGCATGACTTCGGGAACATCGAACGATGCTTCCGCAACTTCATCGGCTTCACGCACATCGACAAGCAATGCGCCTTTTTCTATCATTCCAAGGGCTGTCGTCGGACAGACTTCAACTGCGTTTTTCATGTGTTATATTTTTTATCTCGTTAACATCTCTTTCAGTTCATCGCTCTCAGGCACCCGACCCTTGCAGCGCACCTCCTCATCGACCACAAGCGCCGGAGTAGCGAGCACGTTGTAGGCCATGATCTTCTGTATATCCTCAACCTTTTCCACCGATGCATCGATGCCTTCGCGGGCAATAACGGCTTTGACCGCATCGGCAAGCTGGTTGCACTTCGCACACCCCGTACCGAGAATTTTCACCTGCTTCATCTTTCTTTTATCTTATTGTTTATCGCAAATAAACGATCTTTAAAAAGCAAAAAAAACACTTCGCCTGTCCATACTGCGCTTCCTGGCGAAGGTTCCCCTGCCGCGGTACATCAGCAGTCGCATCCTGCGGTAGCGTGCCCCTGGGAAAAGAAGCCTTCAAACAACGCCTGCGCAATCTTCCAGTTCTCCCTGTTGATGCAGTACTTTACCTTGGGAGGATCGATCTCCCCCTGAATCAGACCCGCTTCGAGCAACGCTTTCAGATGCTGGGAAATGGTCGATTGAGCCATCGGAATCACTTCCGTCAGTTCACCGGTAAAACAGCAGCTCTCTCCGGCAAGCAGCTTGAGTATTTTTACCCGTACCGGATGGCTGAGCGCCTTGGCTATACCGGCAACGGCCTCCTCCTGATTGCTGTAGGTAACTGGCGACAACGTTCTCTGCATCGATCTCCTTGTTAGTTCATCGTAAATATACGATCAAGAAAACAAAACGACAACTTTTTTTATCTCCCCTTCCGATCTATCGAGGGAACAAGCTGCTGTAAACGAGTGTTCAAGCTGCTATAGACAAAACAAAAACAGAAGCGGAATAACCATGAAAAAAAATCTTTATCCCATCCTGCTTGCGGCGCTGCTGACTGCCGTTTCGACCCCTGCGGATGCGAAGTGCCCGAAAGCACAGCTTACCGTCGAACAGAAAGCCGAAACCGGCGCCTATCTTGCGGACGAAAACGCCATGACGCTCTACTGGTTCACAAAAGACTCTCCGGGAAGCAGCAGCTGTACCGGACCGTGTGAAGAAAAGTGGCCGGTATATTACCGTGATGTTTTTCGTATTCCGAAAAGCATGAACGGTTCCGATTTCGGATCCATCCTTCGAAACGACGGAAAAAAACAGCTGACCTTCAGGGGATATCCGCTCTACTACTGGGCAGGCGATAAAAAAGCCGGCGATACCGGCGGACAGGGCGTGAACAATGTCTGGTTCGTAGTAAATCCGGACAACTTCCCGCCGAAATAACGGAATACCGATGGCCTGACCTGATGTCAGGATGATTACCGGATTCGTGTCAGAATAGAGCTCATCCTGACAACCCCCGAATAAAGACCGAGGCTGGTTTGGAGTATCCGCCATACGAATCAAATCTGAAATGAATGTTTTGTATATCGTACCAGGTTCTATACATTTAAAAAATGAGGTATCGTCACCAGCAAAAAAAACGTGCAGATTTTCAAAAACAAGTGGTTTTCAAAGTTCGCCAGGGAAGAAGGAATTCTGGATAAAGAGCTGTGCGATACGGTGCACGATGCCGAAAATGGACTGATAGATGCGGATTATGGTGGTGGTGTCATCAAGCAGAGAATTGCTCGGCCCAATGAAGGAAAATCCGGTGGATTTCGGTCGATCATCCTGTATCGCAGGGAAAATAAAGCTTTCTTCGTTTTTGGCTTTTCCAAAAAGGATAAAGATAACATAAAAACAGACGAGGTACGATGGTTCAAAAAGATGGCGAAAAGCACGTTTGCGCTGTCCGAAGAGCAAATCGATACACTCATTAAAACCGGGGACTTGCGACCTGTGCAATGCCATGAATAAAGTCAAAACATACAAGAGCGACGCATTTGCCGCGATCCACGAAACCATGTCAGGCATGTATGATGCTGGTGTAATCGACAAAAAGACAATGCACCGGTTTGACGAAGCCTGCCTCACGCCGGTTCATGCGTTCACTGCCACAGAGATCAAAGCTCTGCGTGAGCGTGAGGAGGTAAGCCAGAGCGTTTTTGCATTGTACATGAATGTGAGCAAGGATGCTGTCAGCCAATGGGAACGGGGAGTCAAAAAGCCGGCAGGGCCAACACTGAAACTACTCTCACTCGTAAAGCAAAAAGGACTCTCGGCTATCTCATGATCGATGAGAGCCGATTTGTTCTGCATGCATCAAAGGATGGCGGACATTCCTGTCCGCCATTGATATTTTTTTTTCGATACACCGCCCGATCCCAATAAGGCAGCAATCCGTTTCCGAATGACGTAGTGGTTGTTTTACCTCGCTCGACGGGTGTTTCGCGGCTCGTTGCCTGAATGGCGGACAGGAATGTCCGCCCTCCTTTGCAATCCCTCTTGATCTAACGGGGGGCGGACACTCCTGTCCGCCATTGTTTTTTTTCGATACGCAGCCAAATCCCAAAACGGCAGCAATCCTTTTCCGAATGACGTACAGGTTGTTTTACCTCGCTCGGCGGGTATTTCGCCGCTCGTTGCCTGAATGGCGGACAGGAATGTCCGCCCTCCTTTGCAATCTGTTTCCAAATGACATAGTGGTTGTTTTACCTCGCTCAGCGGGTGTTTCGCGGCTCGTTGCCTGAATGGCGGACAGGAATGTCCGCCCTCCTTTGCAATCCCCCTTACTACAACATGTCTTCATCTACAAAACGGGGGGTGGACATTCCTGTCCGCCATTGTTTTTTTTCGATACGCAGCCAGATCCCAAAACGGCAGCAATCCGTTTCCGAATGACGTAGTGGTTGTTTTACCTCGCTCGGCGGGTGTTGCGCAGCTCGTTGCCTGAATGGCGGACAGGAATGTCCGCCCCCCTTTGCATATCGACTCCTGCACGCAGATAAGAGCATATTCGAGACGCGGAGAAAGCTGCACATGGTATCTGCGGCAAACGATGACGCTTGATCCCGGCACGGATTTTTATGCCGGCATTGCGGTTACGGGTGGGGGAGACGATAGCCTGAAGATATTGATTATATGTAAATCGTAAAAAGTACTACTGCGATTGAGTATAAAACAAAGAGGCTACCTGTAGCGGGTAGCCTCTTTGTTAAAGTTTTTTACTTCGTTTTTATGAAAGAATGACTTGTGCAGCTGTATTCTGGGAGTTCCTGTCTTTCATTCTATACTCTCTTCGTACAGCGTCTAACTGTTCATTCATTAATACGATAGCATCAATGTGCTCTTTTTTATCAAGAGTGGTAACCTTTTCCTCTTTTTTAAGCCGGTCATTGATTGCCTCAGTCCTGCTGATTTTTTTGATCATTATTCAAAGGCGTTAAGGTTATGCTCGTAAATCGAGAAAGACGGTAAATGTACAGATTTTCTTTGTAGTTTATAAAATTCCCATCTAAAGTCAACAAGTTCCCTTCGTATATCGCTAAAATAAGCGGTTTATTGAAGTGAATGTTTGGTTCTGTTGCATCCACGATGACCCTTTGCAATCCCTCTAACGACCCCAGATCTTCATCAAAGGAGGGCGGACATTCCTGTCCGCCATTGTTATTTTCGATACGCCGCCAGATCCCGAAACCGCAGCTATCCGTTTCCGAATGGCGGACAGGTTGTTTTACCTCTCTCGGCGGGTGCCTCGCGGCTCGTTGCCTGAATGGCGGACAGGAATGTCCGCCCACCTTTGCAATCCCTCTTATTACGTCAGGTCTTCATCTACACCTCAATTACAAGCTCCGCCATGTTGACCATATCTTCAAGTTTCAATCCCTCTTATTACGTCAGGTCTTCATCTACTATTAGTTGGGGCGAGCGTGGTAAGTATCAGATTTATTTTGTTTCAATCCCTCTTATTACGTCAGGTCTTCATCTACACAAGATCCTCCCGGAACACGTCGAGGGCGGGGGTCGCAAACGTTTCAATCCCTCTTATTACGTCAGGTCTTCATCTACGGATGTTCCTAACTCTCGGGATTTTTGCTGCAATATCTTGTTTCAATCCCTCTTATTACGTCAGGTCTTCATCTACACAAAAAATTGCTATCTCAGATCCAACGCTAATTGATGGTGTGTTTCAATCCCTCTTATTACGTCAGGTCTTCATCTACATATAAAGGATTTAGATTTGATTTTGGTACTGGTGGGATAGTTTCAATCCCTCTTATTACGTCAGGTCTTCATCTACCTCCTACCGGCAGCAGCACGGCAAGGGGAGCGACATCCTTTTGTTTCAATCCCTCTTATTACGTCAGGTCTTCATCTACTTTTCGTCTGCGGCCGATTCGGCGACGCTGCTTGAGCAGTCGAGTTTCAATCCCTCTTATTACGTCAGGTCTTCATCTACGAGAACGATCATGACAAAAGAACAGGCTGAAAGCATTTTGTTTCAATCCCTCTTATTACGTCAGGTCTTCATCTACTTGAAAACAAAAATATTTCCCAAGACGAGTTCAAAAAAAGTTTCAATCCCTCTTATTACGTCAGGTCTTCATCTACGGTATGCTGCTTCTCACATTTACCCCACTTGAAGGTTTATCGTTTCAATCCCTCTTATTACGTCAGGTCTTCATCTACGGAAAGGAAAGAATTACGAAAGAGATGGAATTTCTTGATTGTTTCAATCCCTCTTATTACGTCAGGTCTTCATCTACGCAGTTTTTGAAGGCGGCGGGCGTGGATGCCGGGTTCGAGACTTTTAGTTTCAATCCCTCTTATTACGTCAGGTCTTCATCTACAGGTTGAAGAGCTCCGGAGAATCGCAGTCAATACTTTCGATGTTTCAATCCCTCTTATTACGTCAGGTCTTCATCTACTGTACCCTGTGAAACCCTGTTCAGACGGGCTTCGGCGGGCCGATTTACACGGAGGTCGTTCAACATTTTATAATAATGCATATCAGGCAAATAAACGACAGTGATCATTTCCGGTAACTTCTTTTTTCACAACTATTTCGAGACTTTACACGGAGCTTTTAACGGCGTTGTCACCGTATCGGCATATATTTCATACTGTTATGAATAGTAACGGCCTTACATAGCTCCCTGCACAAAGCTCCGTGTACAAAAAGCTATATATTCTTCTCAGGCAATGAAATAGAGTTCATTACCGCTTATCGTGCCCTGACCCATTATGGTTATCTCTCCCTGGCAGGAGTCGCAGAGCCGGTAAAAGCGGACACTGTCTGTTTCGACTCTGATCAGCCGTTTTAATCGTCGTTGCAGTTCCTGATACTGTCGTTCGGTCAGGATACATTCGAAAACGCTGTATTGGACGCGAACGCCGTATCCCTCCATGAGTTTTGCCACTTTCGGCAGCCGTTTGGGATCACAGATGTCATACGAAACAAGAAAAAACATATATCACCTCCTGAGATACGGAATGTATTGCTTTTCTCCTTTCAGGTAGAGGGCGAACTGCCCGGCCTGCAGATCGAGACAACGGCGATAGGTCACTTCATATCCTGTTCCGGGATGTGTAGTGTTGCGGTGCATGAGATTTTCGAACTCCCGGAGAAAGACTTTTCGTGCAGCATCGGAAAGATAACATCCCTTTGCCCTGCCATCGTCATGTCGCGCAAGAGTAAACTCGCTCGGGCTGATCAAATATTTGTTGATAAGCCCGATGACGAGACCATCAACAACAGTACGGAACTCTTCGATCATGTCGCTGATGAGAGCCGGGTGTGCCGGCTTGTCGGCATGAAGAAACCCGACATAGGGGTGAAGCCGGTGCAGACGGGCCATTGAAAAAATATTGTTGAAAAGCAGGCTGTACCCGAAACTCAGCATGGCATTGACCGGATCCGTCGGCGGACGCTTGATCCGCTGCCGAAAACTGAACCCCTCTGCCTCGAAAAGTTCTTCGAACACACCGAAGTACGCGGCGGCCCCACTCCCTTCATAACCGCGCACGGCATCGAGTGTTTCTGCCCTGTCGGTGTGATCCTCGATCTGGTGCAACGTTTCAATCGCCTTGCCAAGCGCCGATGATCGCGATTTCTCATAATGCCTTTTAAGCATCACGCCGGAATTGTGCAATTTCGCCCTAACAAAGCCTCGTGCGCATTCCAGCGGAAAGGCGTTTTCGGTGGATCGCTCGAACTGCAAGCGTTCAAGTTCGATATTGACATCGTCGGTCGATTCGATGCGGCTGAAATACTCACCATGCTGCGAGAGCAGAATCACAGGAATCCGGTTGCACAAACAGTGGCGCATTGCCGCCGGAGTGATCATACATGCCCCGAAAATAACGATCTGACCAACCTTGATACACTGAATATCGAGCAGTTCCTCCTCATCCCCGTCCCGGTTGAGGGTCACCCTGAAACATTCGTTATCAATCCGGAGCATCGATCCCTGTTCCTGAATGTAGAGCGTCCGGAGAAACAGTGCGTCGTCACTCATCAGCAGTAGTCTTCACAGTTTCAAGTATCCGGTACTTGCCAAGCCCGAAACCGGTTCCTTTCCCGATATGCAGATATTCGCCAAGCCGGAACAAGGGTATATATTGCGCAAGGTTACCGTTCAATGTCACCTCGCCCATCATCCCGCCGAGCCTCATACTGCGCTGCTGACGCTGCGAATAGCGTTCCCAGTCGTACCAGAATACATCCATTTTCTCCACCCCCACATCACCATCTTTCAACGGTAGTTTTCGACTGTCATACGCCTCTTGTGGCACTCCCTCTCCGTACAACTGATTTATAACAAACATGCGGTGATACAGCGATTTTATCAGCACCCTGAAGTCGGCAGGTTCATTCATCCCCGTTACCAATGACGTCCGATCACGCCCGAATGAAGTCTTCAACCTCAGCGGCGTCTCGAACCTAAGCGTAAGCCTGTCGTTGTCATCAACTGTGTCAGGTTTCATAATCTCTTCGGCCGACCGGATTGCAAACCCGCCTGACAGATGTCCATTTTCATAAAGCTGTTTCCCGTTTTCGTCTTCGACAGCAACAAGGCTGAATTTACCGCGCCCCTTGCCTATCCCGAAACTCTCCCCAAGAATCATGAACGCATAAACAAAAAAAGGCAACTGCCCTACAGCACTGCCGAACAGTACCAGAGAAAAGGTTATACGCTCCCCTGGCTTAAAATAACACTGCTGTGTCATCGGTGGCTCGATGACAAACGGATGCGGAGCATCGCCACCCAGCCGCAACCGGTCAGCAACCTCAGGGACAATTTTCGACTCAAAAACCCGGTAATATGCGCAGGACGATTTCAGAATGCACGGTTCACAATAACGATCTCTCGTAATACAGGTCGCTTTTTTGAACGCATAACCGAATCCACCCCTGACCGCCGAGCCCTTGTATTCGGGCAATTGGATCTCCTCCGTCGGCTCAATGGTAATCCGAAGGCGGGCTATGTTGAGGGATGAAAGTGGGTTATACATAATCCAGATACTCAATTACGAACAAGAACCTGATCTATGCAGCTTTCACGGAAACGATCCAATAGATTCTTCTGTTCGACTGTTAATGGTTGGTGCTGCAACATAACCCACCCAAAAGAATCAAGCACAAATTCTTTGACAATTAATGGTCTTGACGCAGGAAATGTATCGGTATTCAGATTATAGGCCCCACGATGATCTGGAGGCTTCCCTATTTCAAACTGTTTAATGAGAGTAATCATCGTATCTTTCAGACAGGAATTCTCTGGAGTATCATCGAGCAACATCATTAGCATGGCTGTCTTGGCATGAAATCCGGCTCCTGCCCCTGTTTTTATAACCGCAACCCCATGCTGAATCAAATCATCGAGTAGTTTATAAAAATGATCCATATACTCGAAAACAGCGCCTGAGCCTCCGCGCACTTTTGCATGCTCAAGCCAGTTCCGGTCATGCCAAAGCACTTCTTTATAAAACTTGCGGCAGCAAGAAAGAACATGATCGACAACCGCATCCCTGCATTCGTTGATCTTATTCTGGTTAATAGCATTCAGGTCGAGATTGAACAACCGCCTGACTTTTCTTTTGATATCAATCCAAACTATATTGCCCTGCATATCCTGTATACCCGGCTTCCCCTGATACGCGATGTTTATCTTCGAGCCGAGAAGAAAGAGCTGTTCTATAAGAATATTCAGTTCAAACGAAAAAGAAACAGCAGGAAGAATTACCTCGCAGGGATTTCTGGATCCCTGCCCAGTCTCAATTGATGAAAGTGCGAACTGTTTCGGATACATAACACCAAGACTCTCCGCTGCTGCAAGAGCCGAACTGTCTTGAACAACAAGAAACCTCATCAAATCGTACTTGACGTCTTTAAAAAAAACATTACTGCTATTCCGGTTTTTTTTCCCGCAGTTAAAAGCAAGATCTATCAACCGATCATCAAGTGTTTTCATGAGCCGGCTGTTTCTGCCGACGGATTTCCCTTCAATCTGAGACCTGATATAATTGATAACACTCTCTTTTTCTGATTTTGTCAATTGCTGTATCACATGAGTAAGCAAAGCTGTTCTCAGAGCACCCTTGATCGTTGACCCTGGAATATAGACCTGACGTTCAGCATCTTTCAACTGCTCATCAACAAGTCGACTGCTTATCTGTGATTGAAGAAAGGAAGGTATTTTGTAGAGTGTAATGGTATCAAGGTGTTCTGCAATTTCTGCCTTCAGCTCCGGGTCCACTCGTGAACAAAGCCGAAGAAAATCAAGTTCCTGCCTGATTCTAACCTGTGTTCCGCAATCATCGACCCCACTGAATTCATCGAGCAACTTTTCAAGTTCACACAATACATCAGGCCCTTTTCCATATCTAGAAACAAGAGCAAACGCTTTACCCACATCAATCCGTATATAACACCCATCAGCTATTGTATAGTCAGATATCTGCAATGTTGCGCCATTACCGATATGTAGAGGAGAGAGTGTGGTGATGGTTTTGCTCATAAATTCGGTGATCTGAGATTGAGATGAAATGACATTCCGTTATGGTAGATATCATGTATCAGATCCTCACCACGGTTTCGAACCTTGATCAGTCTGCCATAACGCTCTCGTGAGAGCGAGGGAAAAACAGAACCCTCCCTGAACATCAACACTCCATCTTTTTCATGCCATCGCGAAATATTTCTGCCGATAATGCCTTTCCGGAATACAAGATCATATGACATGTGCTCCTTTGCCGGCCCAAAGCTCCGAAGCTCATCTGCAGTTGGCGAATACAGCGAAAGAGTGATAACTCTATCTGCCGTTTCAGGCTCTCGCAACGAAAAATCCTCCACCTCTACATCAAAAACCCCTTTGCCCACCGATATGCCACCGCCAAAACCGGTATGCTGCAGAAGGCGCAACGCACTGTCAACGTAACCCGTTTGTTCACCACGAACCAGGAAGAAGAGACCGTATTCCTTGCTAAAAAACTGTTCTCTCGAAGTATAAAGCTGACCCTTTTCATTTACCTCCAGCGTTGTCCATGTCAAACGGCTGATGGTATTGTGCTGTATCGTTGATTCCTGTATCCCATGGAAGGAAGAATAGCTCACACTGTCTTTCGCTTTGGCAACAAACTCTTCGTTTGTCAATGTACCGCAAAGGAACTGCTGGAAAACCTTTTTCGAGATATACCTGACATGCTTTAATACCTTCAAGTGCTGTAACTTCTGTAGCCTCGCCTGTTTGCT
Source organism: Pelodictyon luteolum (assembly GCA_020721225.1). Taxonomy (GTDB): domain Bacteria; phylum Bacteroidota; class Chlorobiia; order Chlorobiales; family Chlorobiaceae; genus Chlorobium; species Chlorobium luteolum_C. The sequence goes on from DYNE01000006.1 coordinate 76,843, forward strand.
ATCACTGGATTCTATATCAACGTCGGCATGCAGTAAAGGTTTCGGAAAAAAATAGAACTTCTGCCCTTGCTTGTCCTGCCGAAAAGGAAAAGCAGAAGAAACCAGAAAAGGTGGCTTGTCGCCTTCGTAATTTTCGATAATTTCCTGAACAATCCTCGCAGGGTAGAGGCGGGCGAGCGCCGTGATAATCAATCCCCAAAGAGTATCTGAATGAAGCGCGGTCATCAATGAAGATCTTGGTTTGAGGTAAACGATCTTCATAGTTCAACAACTTTTTGCTGCATTTTCAATCTTGTCTTTAATATCTTTACCGGGAATATCTGTTTCTGCAAACTCGACAAGGGCCTTGACACAATCCGGAATATCTGCGGCAAGCACCCGGAATACTTCTCCTCCCTGCCTGTACTCTTGATTCGTCACAGCAATTGGTGACATGAGCATAAAACGGACTTTCCCGTATCCACGACTTCCGCTTCCGCCAAGCGTCGAATGTTCAAGAAGCCTCATGGCAGTTATAAGGTTGACAAGATGTTCCCTCCACTGGTCCAACTCGTTATCATCCCGAAAGACTCCCAGAATCATCTCGAAGTCAAAACAGGAACCTTGGACAACCCTTTCCATTGATCGAGGATTTGCCTCAGCTGTAAGACGGTCAATTGTATTTTCCTGCTTGAGTTCTGTATAAAGCAACTCGCTATCCATGTTTTCCCATTTACCCAAAGTACTTTTGTCGGGATAGGCATCACGAACCACAAGCCGAAGTGGGGAGCTCAACAACGAAGGCAGAATTCCGGAGACCCCGCTTGCTTCACCATTAGTGCTGCCAGAGGCATTACTGGTATCAGGTGTGGTTCCAAAAAGGTCAGTTATTTTCTGTGCAGTCGAAGGCTTGCCTCCATTCACAAGACCGTGATGATATTCAAGAAGCATACGAAGCTTTCCCTTTAGAGAGGAACCAGGAATATAAGGCAACTTGTCCACAGGATCACGGATAACAGGATTATCCACCCCCCCGATCTGGAATCTCTCTTTTGATCCTCCGACATGAAGACCAGTCAGACATTCGATCTTCCCCCGAAGAAAGATATTTGCTACAAATGATGCACTCATATAAGACTACTCCCGCAATAAGAGTTATTTATCCCCGTAAAACTTGTGATACGAAACAACTGATTCGACATAGATAAAAAAATGATCCAGAGCCTTGTGGCGTCTACCCTCCTCCGAATTAAGTACCTGCTCAACAGCATTTTTCATACTTCCGCAAAATCTCCCTGTAGATTTATTTCGGCCTTCTGTATAGGCAAGCTGAGGAAGCAAAAGCCATAAATCCGGCTTCACATCAACAATTGCCAGCTCTTTTCTTCTGTTTCGGAGGTACTTCTTCTTGATTTTTTCCACCGCTCCGTAAAAATTTCTGATCTGATTCGTCTTGATTTCTGCCATATGAAATATATTGGCATTTTCTTTAGCTGTCGCTATCAGTTCCTCTATACCAACATTATCGAGTGAAACCTTAAACTCTGTTGGGGGCGGAATATCCCGTTTATAACGCCCTTGCTTTGGATTAGTGCTCATCATTTGTTTCTTTTTTTCTCGTTCTGAGAAGCAGGTATGAAGTTATGATACTGTAGTTAATAACAAGGCCAACCCCATCTCCTTCAATCACTCTGCGAGCGAAATCAACCTTTAACCGCTCAACGGCAGACAATTTATTGTTATCAAAAGCATCCAACCTTTGTTTCGTCACACCATTCGGGCTGCGAGCAAACACCCAGGTCAACCTACTTATGGCCACATGCAATTTCGAAAGATCAACCCCCCCGGTTTCGTCAATGGCACCAACAAGTTGAGACAGTATTTTGTGCAGCAGTGACCTGGAATAAGTCCTTTTCGAGCTATCTGGATCAAACAGTTCATAACATCGTTCAGCAAAAAGAAGCTGTTCTATCAGAACATCCCACCTGAGAACCTTATCAAAAATACTGACAGCATTTTTCTGGTCTTGCTGACCACCGGAGAAAAAGACATGGTTCTTGGCTTCAGACTCTTTTTTTCCAGCTTCATATCCTGCCTGCAGGATCGGATAATGCGAATTGCATTGTACGATACCTGCTGAAAACGTCAGGTGTTGGTTACCACAGGAAAAAGACCGAAAATCTCTATACAGCTCCCTGGCAAATTCAATAATATTGATCCATGAACCTACAATAAAGGCATCATCGCCTCCGGAATAGGTAACATAACAGGAATATTTCTCAGCAACTTTATTGACATGATGACATAAAAAAAGGATCAACTCCCTGCTGAGAGTCGCAACATGATAAAGACTCGTGATATTGCTTCTATCCGATAGGCCAAAACTGAAAATTGCCCCAAGATTGTCAACATCAAGACGCATGACTGATAACAGCGGATAGCTGTCTCTGTCTATACCCTTTCTTGCAAGTGTTTCGAAATCACAGATTCCTCCAAACTCGTTATCCTGATCTGATCTGGGGGCGAAATTCCCGAAAAACTTGAAGCCGAATGCCACATCCGTGACACCTGATGCCACTGCCGTTTCAATTGGCTGAAGAAAACTCTCTGGTTCTCCAAGGGTAAAAATTCGAGTCTTCTTTCCATCCAGCGCTTCGAGAACGGCTCCCAATGAACCTGAATCTTCGAGAATAATCCACTGCATATCCAGTTCAGCAAAATGGACAACAGTAACCCTTTCCATGGAAATAATGCAATCCGCATCGAATACTTCAACAAGCAGACATCCTCGGGCTATACTCCCACCGATATTTCTGTATTGCTCTTCCTGCTCTCTAACTTTCTCAGTAAAATCAGAACCGTCAAAAATCCTGTCAAAAGAGTCAATAAGTGTCAGGGCCTTCTGTTTTTTGGATCGTACAATCTTTTGTTCGAGCAGGAGATATGTATCACTGAAGTTGTCAGCAATAGTACCCGGAGCTTCAACATATTCCAGCACAAGTGTCAGACGAAGCTGGAAACAGTCAAGTAAAAATGTATTGATCTTGTGACGCATTTCTTCAAGGGCGTCAACAACAGAAGGTTCGTTGGGCACAAGAATTGTAAAATGACCACCTCCACAGTAAAGAACATGAGGCTCCGTCAGACCCATCCTGTGAACAAGTGCATCAGCGATGGTATCATTAAGCAGAGAAATGTAGAAGGAACGCCCCCTTAACTTTTTTGCCCTGTGTGTTCCTTCACCCACCTGACTTGACAGATTATCGGAAACACTGTAGATGAAGTCCTGGATACCAGATACACCACCCTTGACAAGAAGAAAAGGGAACTCTACCGATGAACCGACAGATTGCGTTGCCAGCTTTATCCTTATGTCATCAAAAAGGGAAACATCGGCACATTCTGGAGAACCAAAACGGGAGAAATCGCGCGCGGTCAGATAGTACAACGTGTCGAAGTAGGCCCAGGAATCAAGATTGCTTTTGAGATATATCTGAAATCTCTGATACTCAGCTACTTGAGAAGAAGCTGTTTCATCAAAATCATCGGGTACTTTCGAAGTCGTGTTGACAGACAAATTTCCCGGCACAAAATAGAAATCAGTTTTTTCTGTTGATCCCCGATCATCATCGAAAGAAATTCTGGCGGTAACGGGGTTAAGAGGTACCGGCCTCTTGTATACCACCGATTCAAGAAGAGATATAGAGGATTCGGGAGATATCATTGTGCACTTGTTCAAGGGAGTCGTGACTCGCTGCATTGACAACCTTAACGCAGAGAGCAATCAAAACCTGATAATTACAAGCTTACATATATCACTTCAATAACACAAAATAAACATTTACTCCAGTAGAATATAAACAAGTATTCGTCATCAAACGAAGAAATTAATGCGCATTTATCCCAACAAAAGATTTTTATTTCTTCAGACAACCAGTAGTTACCATGCAATTAAAAACATCATTAAGCAATCGCCCTCTGAAATTCACGATGATCGCATTACGGTTGTTATTGATCATTTTTAATGTGACGTCGTCAATCCTCCCATCCCCATCCTGAGGAGCATAGACAATAAGAGCATCTTCGTCTTTTTTCTCCGCAAGTATCTCCTTGAGGAAATCCTTACTGAACTGCCAATGCACAAGAAGCAAAGAAATATCCTTAGCTTTCTTGATTGTACTCCTGCGGATCTGAATAATATTTTTCTCCTGAAACAACTGCGAATCAACCAGTATTTCTTTCAGATCATCATACTGTTCATCGGCGAACACCGCAATTTTTCTTTTCGACAATCCACGCCCTAACTGCAAAAGCACGTGAAACACGCCTTTTGAGCCCAGAAAAGCTGCGTAACATACTGTCCCTATAATATAGACCGTGCTTATTCCGGTGTAGTAAATGAAAAAAGGGTGACTAAAAAATGATGTTACTGGCTCCATAGCGATTTATAATCTCGTTTTTTCGATCCACAGGTTCACGTACCACTATACTGAAAAAAAACCGAGCCTCTTACTCTGGCGTATTCCTGGAGGATTCGCATCGAAAGCTCTCCTGCTGTCCAACTCGCGCAATCAGGTCTATCTACATCAAACACCATGGTTGACCAAATGTATTGATATAACCCCCCTTACTAAATCGGGTCTTCCTATCCCTTCCCTCTGGAAATCCGCACCAGACAAAGCACTCTGGAGCGATTTTCACGAAGGTCTTAAAAAAGAACATCTCCAGTATAATTTCGGCATTTTTCACTCCTCATGCAAGTCCGCAACATCTTAGGGGTTTGGAAAATACTGATATACCTATTATAATGTTTTCATATCGCAACG
>DYNE01000033.1 GCA_020721225.1 Pelodictyon luteolum
TGACTGGCACACTATTCTCCGGTAGAGGTGGTACACTATTCCCCGGTGTGCTCAGTCAAGCTATCCAGCTGTAAGAGTAAGAACGCGGTTCCCGCTGATTGAAACCGGATTTTCACGGATGGAAAGATTGTGGGTCGTGAGCCGTGAGCAGTGGGCCGGGAAGTCAGTATTCAGTAGCCGGTAGCCGGTAAAATCAGGTTAAGCGCTATGGGTTATGCTTTCTCGCCATTGAGCCATCCAGCTATCAAGCCATGAAAAGAGAAAGAGGTTTGCCCACGGATTTTCACGGATTAGCACAGATTGATGGATGAGGGTTGATCGGGGGATTGTGTTAAGCTCTTCAGCTATCGAGCTGTCAAGCTATCCAGCTGTAAGAGTAAGAACGCGGTTCCCGCTTATTGAAATCGGATTTACACAGATGGATGGAAGAAGGAGGTGGGCAGTTTGTTGTGGGTGGTAAGATTGTGGGCCGTAGGCAGTTGGCGGTGAGCTGGCTGGCTTGATGGCGGGAGATGAGGAGTGTCGTTCGCGGAGCGAACGGGATCGCGGAGTATAGCTCGCTTCGCATTGCTGGAGTATCGCTTCGCGGGAGAAGAGGGGAGGGGTTGAGTTCTGAGTTCTGAGTGGAGACCGGAAGAACGTGCTGAGTGTTATGGGTCAGGTTGAAGAGTCTGGATGGCTTGTTAGCTGATTAGCAGGAAAAGATTATGGCTGTTTTGTTGTCTCGCCATTCAGCTATCCAGCCAGGAGTTGAAAAAAGAACATAATTTTATGCCGCGCGGAGCGAATGATACTCCCGGGTCTACCCGGCCGATACTCCTTTTTCTGCCCACGATAGAAGCAATAATCATCACAAGGAAGGCCTGCTGACAAGTCCGGACGCCAAACCCATATTTTGCCCTCCAGATGGTTGCTTGCATGACTCCAATTATGTAATCCCGATTTTCGGGATACGAAAGCGCTGTACATATTTTACGTTATGCAACTGCCACATTATATTGCCTGACAGGACGTGACAGTAAAATCATCCGGTTAATCATGATGGCGCAGCTTTTGAACAAAATAGAGCCGAAGGCGGAATGTACGGTCAGGCTGAATGCGAGAACAGAGTGGTATGAATAAAAATTATGCCTTATTATTATGTCAATTGAGCGATTTGATAACACGTGTTTTGCATATACAGAAACTCTTTAACAATAATTAATAATGCATCACTTAATGGCTTATTGGTTTTCTTCTTTGAAAAGATAAAAGATTTGTTTTCATTTATAAACGGAGTCTCGGTTCCCTGATACTGATAAATCAGTTATTCATTAATTTTTTTTCCCTTAAGCTGAATACCGTTCGGGACTTCCTGAGATAATCTGATCGAGCGGTTGAGCCTCCATCAGGTTTCCGGTTTTTACAAGTAATGCAGTTACCCGATTTATCTGCATGACTCGCTTCTGCATCACGGAAGGATGAGTATGTGCCAGAATAAGAGCGTGAGCTTTGCATAAAAGAGCAGCTCTCCGGGATGTATAAGGGATGAGTTCAACGTACCCTGCGGGCCATTTCAACGCCAATAATCATGTTGTTATTGGCGTTGAGGTAGACGGAGCAGAACTTTTCCCGGGCCTTCTCATGTAGCTCTCGATAGATAAGGAACTCGCTACTAAAGCAGCACTGGACATCTTTTTGCCTTCGCAGAAAACCTGAGATTCCATTTTCAGTCTTATACAATAACGAGGTACAGAGTAAAGGAGTGATATGTTTTGTGGTATGATAATAATCATTTAGGGTAGAAATAAATAACCCCGGAACCGATGCCTGGGGTGTTTGTTAACCCTGCATCAGTGGCATGTCATGTGTATGTAAAAATCCGGGTATGAATATTTTGTTAAAATAATTATATATTATAACGTTAGTTCAGGAAATCACAATTTTAAATTACTATGCAGACTATTGCAGAATTACAGGCACAGATGGCTTCAATCCAGAAGCAGATTAACGAACAGAAAGCAGCAGGTAAAAGAGAGGCTTTGGCTGATATTCTTTCAAAGATGAATGAATTTGGCATTACTATCCATGAAATACAGCGAAGAATAGTGCCTGTTAAAGCAAAGGCAGCAAAAACAGTTAAATACAGGCTGGAGGATAAAACCTGGAGCGGAAAAGGTAAAAAGCCTAAATGGGTAAAGAATATTGAGGAAAGAGGCGGACGGTTGGATGATTATCTTGTTGCCTGATTCTGCAAGAGGAATTAATTGCAAAAAAGGGTTGCGCTTTAGTGACCCTTTTCTCATTCCGACAGAATTTGTTTCTGCTGGCAGGCGTACCTCAAGAATTGATTCCATAGTAAAAAAAACTGAGTTTAAACTGACCCGCATGTAAATCAGGAAAGAAGTCCCATAATCCTGAATTTCGGTTCAGGACGAATTACGGAATGACTTTTTGCTGGGAGCCTGGCAGCTCCTTGTTACCAGTGCAGCCTTATTCCATTTCCAATACAAATATGCAGTTATATTGCCCGCGATAATCCTGAAATTCATTTCTATTAACCAGTGAAAAAGGAGTATCGCTTCGCGGGAGTATCGGTCGGGTACGCCCGGGCGTATCATTCGCTCCGCGAATGGAGTATCGCGCGCCGCACGGCATAAAATTATGTTCTTTTTTCAACTCCAGCCTCTTCAACCTGACCCGTAACACTCAGCACATTCTTCCGATCTCCACCCAGCCCTCAGAACCAAGAACTCAGCCCTCAGCCCTCAGAACCAGGAACTAATTCCCCAATCTTCTACGCGAAGCGATACTTCAGCAATGCGAAGCGAGCTATACTCCGCGATCCCGTTCGACCCGCGAACGATACTCCTCATCTCCGCCAACCATCTGGTATAGTGAAGAGGAAGGCTTTCGAAGAATGTTATGAGAGAGCTTTTTGGCGGGGATAATTTGCTTTGCATTACCGGGGATGTCAGAGGTCCCGTTTCAGGGATGGTTGTAGCTTGAATCACCAAAGAAAGATTGTTTCTCCAGGAAATGATAAAACCCTGTAACAGAATATGTTACAGGGTTTTATCGTGCTGAGGAGCCAGGACTCGAACCTGGAATTGCCTGATCCAGAATCAGGAGCCTTACCATTTGGCCACTCCTCAATCGAGCTCTGAATATAGGGAAAATCTTTTTTTTTAAAAATCTTTTTTTGACTCTGTTTTTGGGTGTCCTGCTCTTTACAGGATAAGCAGCAGCAGAGGAATGAGAACCATTGCGCCGAGCATACCGGTCGATGCAAATGCTTCGGAAAAGCCGTTTTCAGGAGATTCTTCCGACTGAGCGCCTTGACGAATCAGGGCTGCTGGAGCTGCCGCACAAAGCGTGAGAACCGATCTGCCCGGTTCTTCAAGTCCGAAAACGGCGGCAAGAGCCAGACCTGTTGCCGCTCCACCTGCCATGCGGATCGTGATGCCTGAAAAAAGGTGGATCATATCGACTTTGGGGAGCTTGATCGAGGCTCCGGATGCGAGAAGCAGCAGAGGGATGGTAAGTTCCCCTATATCATGCAGAATAACGGCTGTAACGGGGACGAAGCTCAAGTGCAGAAGGTTCATCGCTATACCGCAGACAAGTGCAGGAATGGTCAGGGGCAGGAATGAAAAACCGTTTTTGGCGATCTGTGTTGTTCCGTCGGCATATCGGGAGGATTTTGAGATGCCGGGAATGATAGTTGCAGTCAGCGTGTTCGTCGCGTTGAACAGAAAAAGCAGCGCCACTCCCTCGGCTCCGAAAAGCGGCTTGACAAACGGCAGCATGAAGCTCGTATTCATGAGTATCGAGCCGTTCCGGATCGCCATAAAGGTTTGATCGGGCAGATGGAGCAGTTTTTTTGCCGCAATGGCTCCCACAGGCATGGCGGCAGTCACCAGAACAGCAGCCAGCGGAACGGCAAGCATTTCGGTGGAAAGAGTGGTATAGGGAAAAAGAGAGAGTACAAGTACCGGCAGGGTCAACTTATGAATGAGGTCAAATAGAAATGAAGCTCCTTTTTCATCGATGACTCCGGTTTTACGCAACACCATCCCCAGAAAAAACAATGAAAAAACCGGTGCAAGAAGAAAAAATACGTCGAACATCGATTGTGAGGTGCGGTTAAACCGTCTGAAAAGAAGAGTGGTACACCCGAGAGGATTCGAACCTCTAACCGTCTGATTCGTAGTCAGATACTCTATCCAGTTGAGCTACGGGTGCAACAGTGTAGCGTGTACGGGATTCGAACCCGTGATCTTCGCCTTGAGAGGGCGATGTCCTGGGCCACTAGACGAACACGCCATGATACTGTGAGATGCTAAAGAACTATCAGCTTTCCTCAGTGGGCCCTGTAGGACTTGAACCTACGACCCAGCGATTATGAGTCGCTTGCTCTGACCAACTGAGCTAAGGGCCCTCAAACCTTCGCTTTAGAGGTTGTTAATATAACTCTTGGCAGTTAATTAGCAAAACCATAATCATCTTTTCCGGTTTTTTCTTCTTCAGGAGAACTCTTTGTACTTCTCTCTTGTGATATCGGCTCCAAGAGTGTTGAGTTTCATTTCGATCTGTTCGTATCCCCGATCGAGATGATAGACTCTGAGCACTTCGGTTACCCCTTCGGCAACCAGACCGGCAAGTACCAGGCAGGCAGATGCTCTCAGATCGGTTGACATGACCTTTGTGCCTGAAAGTCGCCGTGGGCCCTCTACGATCGCCTGGTTTTTTTTGATTTCAATATGCGCGCCAAGACGGTTGAGCTCGGGAATATGGTTGAACCGTTCATGATAGACTTTGTCGGTAATTCGGCTTGTGCCCTCTGCCTGGGTCATGAGTGCCGTCCACTGGGCCTGCATATCGGTTGGAAATGATGGGTATGGTTTGGCGGTTATATCGGTCGGGATAAGCTTTTCCGGGCTTGCAAGGGTTATGCTTCCTGCTGCTTGGGTAAGCGTGCAGCCTGCGTGAGCGAGTTTTTTCAATACCGATTTAAGCTGTTCGTTTTCAACTCCGTCAACAGTAATAGTCCCGCCGGTAATGGCAGCGGCGGCAAGGAGTGTGCCCGCTTCGATTCTGTCGAAAACATTGGTGAATTCCACTGCCGACAGCGATGTCACCCCTTCAACGATCAGTTCTGTTGTTCCCGTTCCTTTGATGTGTGCACCCATGGCGGTAAGAAACCGGCAGAGGGCTTCGATTTCCGGTTCGGCCGCTGCATTGGACAAGGTTGTTTTTCCCTCGGCAAGAACGGCTGCCATCAGTGCGTTTCCGGTTGCGCCTACAGAAGAGACCGGAAAATCAATTGTCGCGCCCTGTAATTTCCCGTTTCGGGCTTTTGCCGTGATAAAGCCGGTTTCAATAGTGATTTTGGCACCGAGTTTTTCCATTGCCATGAGATGCAGATCTATCGGTCTCGGGCCGAAAGCGCATCCTCCTGGCAGAGAAACTTTTGCTTCTCCGAAACGGGCAAGAAGAGGGCCCAGAACATAGATCGAGGCTCTCATTTTTTTGACCAGCTCATAAGGCGTGAGCAGGCTTTCAACATTTCCGGTTGATACGGTCAGTGTGTTATCCGAGAATGAGGTTTCTGCACCAAGATGGTTGATTAATTGAGTGAAGGTGCTGATGTCCTGCAGATCCGGAATTCTGTGCAGGGTGAACGTACCGTTACCCGAGAGAAGCGTTGCGGCAATGACCGGTAGAGATGAATTTTTTGAGCCTGAAGCGGTTACGCTGCCGTTTAAGCGGCGTCCACCTCTGATGACAAGCTTGTCCATGGTGCTGTTGAGTGATGAAAAAACTGATATTTACTTATTTCATCTCAAAAAAAACAGAAAAAAATTTTACGGTCTCTTTTAGAAGAAATGTTTTATGGTTTACCTTTCATAAATTTTATGCTGCTTTTAATTATCAGCTCCTGTGCATATTGAAATACTACGGGAATGAAAACAATGGCAAGGAGAGTCGCTATGTCGCCGATAAAGGGGAATAACCTGTTGCGAAACGTATGTTCCGGGAGGTTGATCGGTTTATTTCTGCTTTTACTGCTGGTAATGGTTCCAGCCAGTGCCGCCGTTTCCGCTCCGGTAGCCAATACCGAAATACGCAAAATCAAGAAGGAGCGTCAAAATGTCGAGTTGACGCTCAAAAAGCTTAAAAAACAGCTTGAAGAGTACCAGACAAAGCTCAGCACGACAAAAAAACAGGAGTCGCAGTCGCTTAAAGCGCTTGAAAACATTCGTCATCAGATACTTGTACTGGAAAAACTGATAAAGGAGAATCAAAGCTACCTTGTCGTCCTCGATGATGATATCGATAGTCTCAACGGAGAACTGCATAAAAATCGAAAAACCTATGCAAAAGTTTCCGATGACTTTCGCAGAACGGCGATTTCTGTTTACAAGCATGGCAGGCAGCGGGACACCGAGCAGCTTTTTTCTTCTGGTTCAGTCAATGAGGCTTTGCAGAGATCGAAGTATATGGGCTTTTTTTCAAGGGCCGTTCGGGGAGATGTTCAAAAACTGCAGTACGCTGCCGTTCAATTGGAAAATAATCGTGCCGAACTGCAGAAAAGTTATCGGGAAAAAGCAGCCGTGGTAAGGGATCAGGAACAGCAATTGAAAACATACTCGCAAAAGGGCAAAGAAAAGGAAGTAGTGCTTGAAACGCTCAGACAAAATAAAAAACAGTATGGGGCGCAACTTGCTACGGTTTTGAGTAAGCGACGGCAGTTACAGTCAAAAATAGAAGGGCTGATTTTTGCCGAGCAGCGAGCTGTTGCCGAGGAAAAGGAACGGCAGCGCAGGATTATCGAGGCTCGGCGTCTTGAAGCTCAGCGTCAGGAGGCTCGGCGAGCGGAGGCTCAGCGACTTGAAAGAGAGAGACTTCAAGAGCGACAGCAGGCTGTGGAAAGCAAGAAAAAAGCTGTTTCGGGGTCGATTGCCGGAAAAAAGGGTCAGGCGGTTCAGCGGAAAAGCGCAGTTAAAAAAACTTCGAAACAGAAGCCGGAGAGCCGGCTTGCTTCGAGAAACAAGGCGGTCATTGTTCCCGATGTTTCTTCACAGGAAATCGAGAAAGTATCCGCCAATTTCGACAGAGCCTTCGGTTCTTTGCCATGGCCTGTTCGTGGAGGAGTCGTTGCAGAGCGTTTCGGATCTGTAGAAGACCGTGACCTGAGAATTGTAAAAACCAATAATGGTATCGATATTTCAGTGCCTGTAGGGACTTCCGTTCGGGCGGTATCCGGCGGAAAAGTGGCCCAGATAGCCTTTCTTCCGACATTCGGCAATATCGTCATTATCCGTCATCCCAATTCTTATCTTACCGTATATGCCAATCTGGGGTCTTTGAGAGTCGCAAAAAACGAATTGATACGATCACAGCAGATGATCGGCGTTTCCGGGAAAATGCCTGAAGGCGGTTCGGTTGTCCACTTTGAGATCTGGAAGGGAAGAGTGAAGCAGAACCCTGAAAAATGGCTCAGGAGATAGTTCCAATGAGTATAAAAAAACTGTTTTCTACAATCATGGCCCTTCTTTTTTCGCACAGGCAGTTCTGGGAAGATTACCGTTCCGGAAAAGCAGGAGTCGTTGAAAATGTTCTGAAAGATTATGCCGTTCCGGTTATCGCTCTTGTACAGCTTGTCAAATTTCCCCTTATCGGTGTTCCTCGCCAGGCGATGATTATTGCCATCGCTACCTTTCTTGTCGATGTTGCGGCGCTTTATCTTATTACCGGTGGCATCATGCGATTTTTTGAGGGTGAGCGTCAGAAACGTCAGAACCGTCAGGAACAGATGATTACCGCAGTGATCGGCTTCTCGCTTACCCCGGTATGGCTTGCTGAGCCGTTCTATTTTCTGGAAAGCTGGAGCTGGGTTTTTGCTTCGGCAGCAATACTGTTTTCTCTTTTCATCAGCGGCAATGGGTTTTCTCTGCTTTTTGACCGAATCAATCAATCTGCCATGCGCAATTCGGCTCTTCTGCTTGTAACGGTTTGTCTGGCCGTTTTTGTGGTTGAGCGGGGCATGCTTCGTTTATTCAACGGGTTTTCATTATGATGTCTGCACGCGATTTGCATCTCGACTATACGCTTGTCGAGGATATTCTTGCATCGTTTCTCCGGAATGAAGTTCAAAAATTCGGGTTTCGTTCCGTGGCAATCGGTCTTTCGGGCGGTATCGATTCTGCCGTTGTCATTGAACTCGCTGTCCGGGCGTTTGGAGCCGGACAAGTGCTTGGCGTGATGATGCCTTACAGGTCAAGCAGCCCTGAAAGTCTTGAGCATGCTGAACTCATGGTATCGAGATTGGGAGTCCGTTCAGAGGTTGTCGATATTTCTCCGGCGGTCGATGCATTTGTTCGTTCCGTTCCTGAAGGAGATCTTCTGAGGCGAGGGAATATCATGGCGCGTACCAGAATGGTCTATCTCTACGACATTTCGGCAAGAGACGGCAGGCTGATAATCGGAACCAGCAATAAAACCGAGCTGTTGCTCGGATACGGCACTCTTTTCGGAGATATGGCATCTGCGGTCAATCCGGTAGGCGATCTCTATAAAACACAGTTACGAGGGCTTGCCCGTCATCTTGGCATACCCGAGCCGTTGATAGCAAAAGTTCCTTCAGCTGATCTTTGGGAAGGTCAGAGTGACGAGGCCGATCTGGGTTTTTCCTATGAAGACGCAGACAGCATACTCTATATGATGCTTGAACAACGCATGGACAGGCAGTCGATACTTGACGAAGGGGTTCCCGCGTCTTTCTATGACAGGGTACGAAAAATGGTAGTGAGCAACCAGTACAAGAGAATGATGCCGGTTATTGCGAAAATCTCCGGCCGGACGCCAGGCATAGATTTCCGTTACGCACGCGATTGGCAAGAGGGGATTGTGGGGGGATCGTGAGCGGTGAGACGGGAGTCAGTAGCCGGTAACCGGTGGGCCGTGGAAGAGGGGGGAAGCCCGGGTAAGATGCCGCTTCCGCTTCTCTCGTTACCTCCCCTCTATTCACTTCTTCTCCATTCCCGCTTTCCCGCCATAAGAGGAAGATTTTTTTCCCACGGATTTTCACGGATTGACACGGAGGGCGCCTGGATTGCTCAGCTTCGCTGCTCAATTCAGGCGCCAATTTATTGATGGAAGAGGAAGAACGCGGTTCCCGCTGATTGAAGAGGGGATTGATTTTCACGGATGGAAAAGCTGGAGACGCTTACCCTCTCGTCACTTCTTCCCTATTCACTTCCCCTCTATTCACATTTTCAAGAGTGCGGTTCCCGCTGATTGAAATCGGATTTTCACGGATGGAGGATTGTGGGACGGAAGTCGGTATTCTGTAGCCAGTAGCCGGTATTATGTTGACTGGGAAAACGGGGATAGCTATGAGCGGGGAATGGGTACTGGGGAATGGGTGGGAAAGAGGGAGAGTGTAGAGTGGGTAAGGGCTGGATAGAATGTTTATTTTCTTGCTGACCAGCTATCGAGCCAGATGAGCGTGAGCCGGTAGCCAGTAGTCGGTAGCCGGTGGCCCTGGACGAGGGGGGAAGCCCGGGTAAGATGCCGCTCCCGCTTCTCTCGTTACCTCCCCTCTATTCACTTCTTCCCTATTCACTTCTTCTCCATTCCCGCTTTCCCGCCATAAGAGGAAGATTTTTTTTCCCACGCGGATTAACACAGATGGAGGATTGTGGGCCGACTACCGACTACTGAATACTGAATACTGGCTACTGAATACCGACTACCGGCTACTTTCTTCAGAAAGACCGCAGTATCGTGTCGATGAGAAAATGTTTGTCGTCCCGTTGCGGATAGTCGGTGGTGAAGTGCAGTCCTCTTGATTCGCGACGCTTGATGGCGCTTTCGATGATCAGGCTTGCGACCTTGATGATGTTGCGCAGTTCGAGAATTTGCGTGGTGATTTTTGTTTTCTTGTAATAGGCTTCGGTTTCGTCCTTGAGAAACTCGATTCTGCGTTGAGCCCGCTGCAGTCGCAGATCGCTCCTCACGATACCGACATAGTCGTTCATGACTCCCTGAGCTTCTCTTTTATTGTGCGACACCAGAATCCACTCTTCGGGGTTGACGGTACCGCTGTCGTCCCAATCGGGAAACTTCACGCTGTTGTCGAGTGCCGGGAGCTGTCCCCTGATATCGGTAAAAGAACGCCAGGCAAACACCAGTGCTTCGAGCAGGGAGTTGCTTGCCAGCCTGTTCGCACCGTGTACTCCGGTGCAACTCGACTCTCCGCATGCATACAGGCGGTTGAGCGTTGTTCTGCCCATGGCGTCGGTTCTGATGCCTCCGCATGAGTAGTGGGCAGCCGGAACGACCGGAATCATCTCTTTCGTCATATCGATGCCATACTGCAGGCAGGTTTCGTAGATATTGGGAAAATGCTCCCTGGTTTTTGCCGCATCGATATGTGTCACATCGAGAAAAACACACTCTTCGCCTGATTTTTTGATTTCGGAGTCTATGGCGCGGGCAACGATATCTCTGGGTGCGAGATTCTGGCGTTTGTCATATTTATGCATGAACTCCTGGCCGTTTTTCAGTTTCAGGATTCCGCCAAAACCTCTTACGGCTTCGGATATGAGAAACGATTTGGCTTTAGGATGATACAGAGAGGTCGGATGAAACTGGATAAACTCCATGTTGGCGATTTCAGCGCCGGCACGGTATGCCATAGCGACGCCGTCGCCGGTCGCAATGTCGGGGTTTGTGGTATGCTGGTAAACGTGTCCGAGACCTCCGGAGGCCACTATGGTTATTTTCGCAAGAATTTTTTTTGGCTTTCGCTGTTTCGAATCGAGCACATAGGCTCCATAACAGGTTATATCGTTGGTTTTTATGCCGAGGTGGTGTTCGGTAAGCAGCTCGATGGCAAAGTGGTGTTCAAGCAGGGTGATGTTTGGATGGCTGTTGACCCTTGCCAGCAGAGCATTTTCGACCTCCCGCCCGGTGAAATCCTGTGCATGTACGATTCTGCTGCGCGAGTGTCCTCCCTCCTTGCCGAGGTGAAGCTGTTCGTGATCGGATGTTGTAAACTGAACTCCGAGTTCCATCAGACGTCTGATGTGTTGAGGCCCCTCTTCGACCATGACGGTTACCATGTCACGTTTGCAGAGCCCCGCTCCGGCGCCAAGAGTGTCTTCGATATGCAGTTCGGCCGTATCGCCGCTTTCTATGGTAGCTGCGATTCCCCCCTGCGCCCAGTTGGTGTTCGAGGTTGAGCTTTCTTTTTTTGTGATGATCGTGACCGCCGCATGGTCGGCCATGTGTATGGCAAAATAAAGGCCTCCGATGCCGCTGCCGATAACAAGAACATCGGTTTGTAACGATTCAGTCATAAAGCGCCTGTAATGAGTTTTTTATGAATGTTTTCCCGGTTTCAGATGGCGCAGGGCACTGAGCACGATCAGGACTATCCCGACCATAATGAAAATGTGGAGGTATTGAACAACCTCGGGGAATATACTTGCTATATAATATCCTGTGAGCGTGAAACAAAGCACCCAGAGTACAGCTCCGGTGATGCTGTAAAAAAGAAAAACAGGGTACGGCATGGCTGCGACTCCGGCAAGCGTTGCCGCAAAACTGCGAACTACGGGCACGAAGCGGGCAAGGAAGATGGTTTTTGCTCCATGTTTACGGTAAAACGCTTCGGTTTTATCGAGATGATCGCGGTGAAAAAAAAGGGTCTCTTTTTTACTGAAAAGCGATTTCTGAAGCTGTTTGCCAATCAGATATCCGGTTGAATCCCCTAAAACCGCAGCTGCCGCCATGGTTGCCAGAGCGGTGGTAATGTCGAGTCGGCCCGATGCAGCAATAAGCCCGGCAGTGATCAGGAGCGAGTCGCCGGGCAGAAAAAATCCGGCAAACAGTCCCGTTTCGGCAAAAATGATGGTGAAGAGCAGGATATATCCACCCCAGAGAACCAGTTCGTCAAGGGTGCGGATATTCTGCAGGGAAGCTATAAGCAGCATGGATAATCGATGAGTGCGGAATTGTACGGGATTTTTCCGAAAAAAAAGAACGGGGAACAGACAAGAATTTCCGTGTTCCCCGTTTTATGGAATAGCTGCATACCGGACACGACAGTCAACGCTGTACGTGGTCTTTTATCAATCAGGGCAGAAGCACTGCGCAGGAGATGACGGTAGTCCAGAGACCGTTTTCGCCTTCGGCAGACTGGGTAATGTTGTACGAGTTGATGATTTTACCGCTCATTTTATAAATGCCTTCGCGTTCATCCCAGTCCTTGTTCGGATCGAATTCGATGCCGAGTGTGGTGGCAAGCATCGTAGCGGCAAGATCTTCGGCATATTCTCCGCACTGCTCATCGGATTCTCCGTAAGGATGATGTTCCGAAAGATAACCGTACTGGGTATCGTCGGCAGGTATAGCAACTCCCACCGATGCGGAAATAAGGCGGTTGTACTCATTTGTCGCGTTACGCGCCATGACTGCAAAGGTTATCTGGCCGGGAGAAAGCAGTTTCAGGCCTTCCTCGACGCTGATACGTTCGCATTTGGGCGGGAAAATACTTGAAACAGTAACAAGGTTGCATTTTTCGATTTTGGCATCCCTTAGCGCAAGCTCGAATGATGATAGATATTCTTTGTGTCTTCCGACACCCTTGGTGAAGAATACTTTTGTCGGGACGAATGACAAGGCCGTTCCTCCGGATGAGTTAGTGTATGAAAAAAATTGATTCTCGCTGAACGAGTTGTTCAATTATAGGAAAAAGCAATGGTATTCAAAACGTTTTTTTCGCGGCTATTTTATAAAACTTTCTTTTCCCGGCCTTGAGAATTTTCGGTTCGTCGTCAAGTGGAACAAGTGCATTGGTATCGGTGATTTTTTCTTCATCCACGGTTACCGCATTCTGCTGGATCATCCGGCGGGCATCGCTTTTTGATGAAGCTGCTCCAAGCGAGACCAGAAGATCTATGACGGCAATGGAATTTTGCTCGAACTCGACAAGTTCAATATTGTCCGGAGCTTTTTTCTGCACGAAAATCCGGTCGAAGTGCTCTTCGGCTTCAAGGGCGGCAGTGATGGAGTAGTACTGTGCTACTATATCTTTTGCGAGGGTTCGTTTCGCTTCTCTCGGGTTGTCGGCAATATGTTCGAGCCGCGCTCTCAGCAGCTCCTTATTTCTGGTTACCAGCAGCCTGTGGTAGGTTTCGATAAGGGTGTCGGGAATGGAGAGAACTTTACCGTACATATCGTTGGGCGGATCATTGAAGCAGATGGCATTGCCGAGCGATTTCGACATTTTTTCCTTTCCATCGGTGCCGACAAGCAGTTCCATGGTGATGCAGACCTGGGGCGCTATACCGTATTCGCGCTGCAGGTCACGCCCTACAAGCAGGTTGAATTTCTGGTCGGTTCCTCCGAGTTCGACATCGTTTTTCAGATGAACCGAGTCCATTCCCTGGGCAAGAGGGTAAAGAAACTCGTGAATGGAGATGGGTTCTCTTGACCGGTACCGGCGTTCGAAATCATCGCGTTCGAGCATTCTGGCTACCGTGTAATGGCTTGAAAGCCTTATGACATCGGAAAAGCTCATCTTTCCGAGCCAGTCGGCATTATAACAGATCGTGGTTTTTGCGGCATCGAGAATTTTCGATGCCTGTTCGAAGTAGCTTTTTCCGTTCTCGCGCGCTTCTTCGGCTGAAAGCTGCGGCCTTGTTTTGCTTTTGCCGGACGGATCGCCGATCATGGCGGTAAAGTCGCCGATTATAAGGATCGCCTCATGGCCGAGATCCTGAAACTCACGGAGCTTTTTCAGGACAACGGAGTGTCCAAGGTGCAGGTCGGGACGCGAAGGGTCTGCTCCAAGCTTGATTTTCAGCAGCTTACCGGTTTGCAGACTCCTCACCAGTTTTTTTTCAAGTTCATCGACACTGATGATTTCGACTACATTTCCGGTTATGATATCAAGCTGTTCCTGTACGGATGGAAATCGCATGGATTCTTTTTTATTCTTAATAGGATTTTTTTATCTGCTGCATCTGACGCTCGGTGTCTCTTGCCTTGATGGTTTCCCGCTTATCGTACAGCTTTTTTCCTTTGGCAAGCGCTATCTCTATTTTCAGTATTCCCCGGTCGGTGAAAAAAGCTTTGAGGGGGATGAGCGTCAACCCCTTTTCGCTGATTTTTGTCTGGAGTTTACGAATTTCCTCCCGATGGAGGAGAAGTCTGCGGCTTCTTTTCGGTTCCAGTTTGTCGAGGGTGTTGTGCTCGTACGGGGTGATCTGCATGTTTTCGAGCCAGACCTCTCCGTGATGAATGATCGCAAAGCTTTCATTCAGGCTCGCTTTGCCGAGCCGCACTGATTTTACCTCGCTTCCCAGCAGTTCTATACCGGCAACGACCGAATCGAGAATGTGAAACTCGAAACGGGCCTTCCTGTTCTGGATCGAACGAATATACTGCGGTTTTTCCTGTTTTTTTGCCAACTCGTTGTTACGGTTTATCGGTTGCAAGGTATGAAACCGGAATCAGATTCCCGATGTTGAGCACAAGATCCGGATCAAAAGTTTTTTTGATTTTCGCCATTTCCCTGATGCCGGCCTCGCCATACATGGATACAAGATAGCCCGATTTCAGCTTTCCGATGCCATGTTCGGCAGAAAGCGTACCGCCAAGATCTATCGCTTTTTGTACAAACTGACGGTACAGCTCTTTGGCCCGCAGGAACTCCTCCCTGTTTCGCGGAAGGATGTTCAGATGTACATGGGCATCGCCTATATGGCCGAAGATAATAAAGGTAAAGCGGTTTCTTCGGCACGATTCATTGTAAAAATCAAACAGTTCGCGGAATGAGAGGTCGGGAACCGCCATGTCGGTACTGATTTTACTCTCCTGCTGCCGGCCAAGCCATTCGTTGACCAGGAGCGGCAGGGTATGGCGGAATGTTGTCAGTTTTCTCTGTTCGTCGCGGTCGAGCGCTATCCACGATGCATCGACAAGGGCGAGGGAGGACTCCATGAGATCGAGCCATGAGCCAAGATCGCTCTCTTCCCGTTCAGGTGAGGTTTCCTGTTCGAAAAATATGGCTCCAGCCGTATTTTCGGGGATCTCAGGGTAGTTCTGTCTGAGAAAGCCGAGCGCATTGGCGTCAAAAAATTCCAGTACCCTCGGATCAACCGATGAGGCGCCCTCCTTGGCCTGTTCCGTAAAGCCGAAGAGGTCATCGATAGTGCTGAAATAAACCAGGCCGGAAAAAAGATGGCGCGGAAAGGGGATGAGCTTGAGATCCGCTTCGAGAATGATGCCGAGTGTGCCTTCGCTTCCGATGAAGAGATCGATCAGGTCCATATGTTCTTTCGAATAGTAACCGGCATTGTGTTTGCTCGTTTCCGGCATGCGGTACTGCGGCCTCCGGAATGAAAGTGTTCCCGCACGCGGCAGTTCGATATGGAACATGCCGTTTTCATCGGCAAGATACTTCCCTCGAAGTATGTCGATCAGCTCCCCGTTCGGTAACGCCACAAGGAGACGCCGGATGTGATCGCGTGTCGGGCCATATTTGAAAGATCGTGCACCGGATGAGTTGTTGGCAATGGTGCTGCCGATAAAGCAGAGCCCCTCGGTTGGATCGAGAGGATAGAACCATCCGGAATTTTCGACTTTTTTCTGAATATCTTCAAGAACAGCTCCCGCCTGAACGGTGAGGAACGCTTCGGTTTCCGATATCCTCACCGGTTCTCCGATATGCTGCAGTTTCTGCATGGAGATCACAAAATCCCCTTCGGGAATTCTTCCGCCGGTTGTTCCTGTGCCGTTTCCGGCAATAGTGAACCGTTTTCCTCCTGAAGATGCATCGCTGAGCAGTCCGGCAGCCTCCTCCGCAGTTTCAGGAAAATATACTCCGGGGGTATGGCCGGTTTTCAGGTTGCTTGTATCCGTCAGGAAAACCTGTATGGATGTCGGGTCGTTTTTGTAGATCATTCTTCGTTATCGCCCTGTTCAGCTTCGGGTTCGCTTTGTATAACCTCCTCCGGGAGCTCCGGCGTTGCAGGAGTGATCTCCTCTGTCGGCATGTTTTCCGTCCCGGCAGAGAGGGAGTCCGGCTGCATGGCGGCAGGGCCACTCTGTTTCGTCGCCGTGCGAATGGAAGAGGGGAGTGGTTTTTTGTTGTCTTTTACATAGTATCGGATCAGTTCGCGGGCAATCGGAGCTGAAATCGAGCCGCCGAATCCTGAATTTTCGACAAGTACGGTAATAGCTATTTTCGGGTTGTCGGCAGGGGCAAAGGCAATAAACCAGGCGTGGTCCTTGCCGTGCGGGTTCTGCGCCGTACCGGTTTTACCGGCTACGGCAATATCCGGCAGGTTTGCCTGTGTTCCCGTGCCCTGCAGCACAACGCCCCGCATGGCCTCGCGGATATAGGCAATATTTTTTTTCGATAAAGGCAGCGAGCGTTTTGTGTGTGACATCGGAACATAACGACCGGTTGCCGTATCCCGGTATCCTTTGACCAGATGCGGCTGATACCATGTTCCGTTATTGGCGATAGCCGCAGTGTAGGCGGCCAGCTGAACGGGGGTAGTGCCAAGTTCTCCCTGTCCGATGGCAAGGCTGATCAGATACCCCTTTGTCCATTTATTGCGGCCATAGCGCCGGTTGAAATACTCGGTCGAGGGCAGAATGCCTGAACGTTCGCCAGGAAGGTCGATGCCCGACTCTTCGCCAAAACCGAGCATACGTCCGTAATGGGTCCAATTCTCGAAGCCGGTCTTGAACATCAGGTTGAAAAAATAAACATTGCTCGACTGAATAATAGCTTGTTTCATGTCGATAGCTCCGAGAGCATGGCCACCGTGATTGCGGAACCTTCGTCTTCCGTAACTGAAACTGCCCCGGTCGAGAAATTTCGCATCCGGATCGATCGTGCTCTCTTCGAGTGCCGCCATGGCAAGTACCATCTTATAGATGGAACCTGGAGGATAGACAGCCTGTACGGTACGGTTAAAAAGCGGTTTTTGCGGATTGGTAATGATGTTTCGCCACCCCTCGGGATCGGTCGATCCATTGAAAATATTCAGATCGTAGTCAGGCGCGCTGACGAGAGCGAGAATACCGCCGGTAGAGGGATCGACGGCAACAACGGCACCGGACTTGCCGGTTTTTCGCATCAGCTCTTCAGCAAGCAGCTGCAGTCCTGCATCGATACACAGATAAAGATCGTCGCCGCGGATTGACGGTATATCACTGTTCCCGTCATCATATTTCCCGACAAGTTTTCCGAGAGGGTTGACCATTTCAAAACGGGCGCCTTTCTGTCCTTTCAGGCGTTCCTCATAGTTTTTTTCCAGGCCGCTGAAGCCGATTTTATCTTCCTGTGAATAGCCCTCTTCCGAAAGCTTTTCGAGCTGTTCTTTCGGGATCAGTCGCAGGTAGCCGAACAGGTGCGACCCAAAGAGCGAGTCGGTGTATTTTCTTTTATTATCCGATTCTATCAGAACGCCGGGAAGCTGCCAGAGATTTTCACTCAACCGTGCGATCAGCACGGGGTTCAGGTTTTTTGTAACAGTTGTCGCTGAAAAACGGTTGAAACGGTCTCCTTTCCTGATTTTTTCCTCAACTTCAGCTTCGGGCAAATCCATAAGGCGGGCCAGAAATGCGGTTTTGGATATCTGGAACTCTTCAGGTATCACCTTGACCGAATAGAGCGGCTGGTTATCAACGACAATCAATCCATTTCGGTCGATCATTCGTCCGCGTGGCGCCTGTATCCAGATTCTGCGGATGCTGTTGGTCGATGATATGGAACCAAGTTCCTGGAAATTGAGCACCTGCAGATAGAAGAGGCGGGCGAGCAAAAGCGAAAATACGCCGATGATCATATAGGAAACCAGAGATGCTCCCCGTTGAATGGTATCCATTGGCTACTCGGAAAGGGTTTTTCGCAAAATGAGTTTGTTGAGTGCAATGCCGAGCAGCAGATTCATCATGCAGGTCAGGGCTCCCGAGATAATTATACGGTAGAACAGCGATTCACCGAGAGGATTATTGAACAGGCTGAACACCAGATTTCCGAAAAATGATGCGAGTACGATAGCAAGATACAGCATTCTGGATTTCTGTGTCATGGTTGCATGGCTGTTCTCCGGTACATGACAGTAACCCGAAATAAACCCCTCTATCGTTCTGGTGAGCAGAGAGATCCCTATGTTTCCCGACAGCAATCCGCTCAGCAATCCGGCGGCAAATCCATAGGTCATACCGGTTCGTTGACCGGTATAAACCGATATGGCAGCAACAAAGGTCGTGACGATATCAGGCGATACGCCGAAAAGGGTCAGGCGCGACAGGCCGAAAACCTGAATCAGGCACGATACGGCCAGCAGTCCGAGTAAGAGAGTAAATGATCTTGTCACGGCTCAGTCCACAGGGTTGATGATTCCGGTCTGTTCCTGAGGCAACTCTTCATTAAACGCCTCGAACTTCTCCGGATCTTTTTTTAACGGAGCAACCAGAACATAGGTAAGGGATGAAAAATCTACGGCAAGTTGGATATCGATATTGTAGAATAATTTATCGGGTTTGATACGGATAACCCGACCGACGGGGATACCGCGGGGCGAAAAGGTACTGAAGTCGGTGGTCAGCATCATTTCGCCCTTTTTAAGAGGGCTGCTTATCGGAACGTGCTCGATAGCTGCAAGGTGTTCGGCTCCGCCGTTCCAGCTGAGAATTCCCAGAGCATTACTCCTGTCGGAACTGACGCTTACCTTGAAGTCGCTGTGGATGGCCGGCATCACTTTTGCGTAATTATCCGAAACGAATACCACCCTGCCGACAAGCCCTTGAGGAGTAAGCACCGTCATATCGCGGCGGATCCCTTTTTTCCTGCCGGCATCGATAAGCAGCATGTTCTCTCTGGAACTGAACTTTCTGTCGATGACCCGCGCGGTGATATAGCCGGATCCTCCGGTTGTGGAGTCCGAAAGCATGGCTATACGGTTTTTTTCATCATGCAGAGCTGTTTGATGGCGCAGCAGTTTCGACAGGAGTTCCGCATTGATTTTCATCAGCCGCTCATTTTCCTTACGGAGATTGAACAGGTAGCCGTAGCTTGTTATTTTATCATTGACCGACGCCTGCAGTTCGGTGCCTCCACTCCGTATTTTCGAAAGGAGGTCATCCTGCTCGAAGCGGATGACCAGCACTGCGATACTGCAGTAGAGCAGGAGGAGCAGATAGGCGTTATGTTTAAGGAGAAAATTGAAAAACTTCTGCACGGTACAAATTCCGTTTAATCAACGCAATGGATCTCAGTGATCAGGTTATCGGAATGCCGGAGTCCGGTTCCGGATCAGGCTGCTGATTCCTGTTTTCCGGATAACCGATTACGCCATTACACCACGAACGGATCGAAAAAAGGTAACTACGATTTTTCTTCCGGCAGTGGGGCGGTTTGCCTGAGCGCTTATTTTTATTACATTTTCCTGTTTGAGGAAAGACAATGTTTCCGGTCAATATGACAAGTTGTAAACATATGGTGCAAAATGTAAATATAACAGATAAATTTATTGTTGTCGGCGACAGAGTTTTAATCAAACCGAAATCTCTTGATGACAGGACAAAATCAGGTATCTATCTGCCACCCGGTATTCAGGAAAAAGCGAAGATTCAAAGCGGTTATGTGATGAAAACCGGTCCGGGTTATCCCGTAGGGCCTCCTCCCGAATCGGATGAACCATGGAAGGAACGGGTTTCCGGCGCGCAGTATATTCCTCTGCAGGCAAAAGCAGGTGATCTTGCGATTTTCATACAGAACAGTTCATACGAAATCGAGTATGAGGATGAGCGTTACATTATCGTACCCAATTCAGCTATTCTGCTGCTTATCAGGGAGGATGACGATCTTGCATACTACCTGAAATAACAGGTGATTTCCGTTATTCGTAACCCTTTCCCTTAAAAGGAGGTATATCCACCTCCGAACCTTTGGAGACGTTATCATGATTTCCCGGTCGGTCTTGCCTCTACAGGCAAAAGAAGAGTTATTTCTTCGTATCAGGCAGTTAAAGCAGGAGATGAATGCGGTTCTGCTTGCCCATTACTATACGCTTCCCGAAATACAGGAAATCTCTGATGTTGTCGGTGATAGTCTTGCGCTTGCCCGCAGTGCCGAAAAAACCGGAGCTGATGTCATTGTTTTTTCCGGAGTCTACTTCATGGCCGAGACTGCCAAGATTCTCAATCCTGAAAAACTGGTGCTTGTTCCTGACGAATATGCCGGTTGTCCGCTTGCAGACAGCTGTTCTCCTGATGAGTTCCGGCTGTTCCGCCAGCAGCATCCCGATGCGGTTGCCGTAAGCTATATAAATTCATCAGCTGAAATCAAGGCTGTTTCGGATGTTATTTGTACATCATCGAACGCTGAGCGGATTATCCGTTCAATTCCGCCGGAGAAAACAATAATTTTCGGTCCGGATCGCAATCTCGGAGGCTATCTCATGAAAAAGCTCGGACGGGAGATGGTGCTCTGGCAGGGATTCTGCTATGTACACGAAGCTTTTTCGGCAAAGGTTATTCTTGAAGCCTGCAGGGCCTATCCTGAAGCTCTGCTGATCGCTCATCCCGAATGCAGGGAGGAGGTACTTGCTCATGCCGCATTTATCGGCTCGACACAGGCTCTGCTCGATTATACGGTATCGAGCCCGGAGAGAAGTTTCATTGTGGCTACCGAACCCGGTATTCTTTTTGAAATGCAGAAGCGTTCTCCGGAAAAAAACTTCATTCCGGCTCCCAAAGATCCTCGGAATCCCCGCAGTATCTGTACGCAGATGAAGCAGAACACGCTTGAAAAGCTCATGAACTGCATGCAGAACAGGAGCCCGGAGGTGGCGCTTCCCGAAGAGCTTCGAATAGCCGCTCTTCGCCCGATAAAAAAAATGCTGGAGCTTTCGTTTTAAGGAGATGTCAATGTCGGAATATGGGGCTATTTATCTCTTTTTGTACTTGTGTACCAATACAGGGAGACGAGGCCTAAAAACAGGTACCAGAAAACAAGCATAAGGTAATCATGTTGCATGGAAGACAGGTAATCGATGGGAGGTTGGGTATATCTTAATATATATAAAATATATAGAGAATATTTATAAAAGTCGCAAATAGTTATCGCTTTTTCTCTTTTCTGTTACTTCATTTCTGAAAGTGTGCATTAACAACTGTTTTTATGGAGCATCTCTTCGCCCTGAAATATCGCGGCATGTCGGTTATGACCGTTTTCATGGTTCTGTTTTTCAATGCGGCGGAATCATATGGCTGGCACGACCGGACACATCTTGCCATAGCCCAGGCGGCCGGTTTCGAACGATGGTACAGTGCTGCAGCACCGGATGTGGTGAAGTCGAGAGATGTTTTCAAGGATATCGAAGAGAAAAATCATTACTTCAATAATAATGCGGAAAGAGGTGTGACCGCGGAGATGGTGTTGGGGCAGGCAGAGCGGTTCAACAAACCTGAAGATGAAGAGGGCCATCTGTATGGAGCCATTATCGGTTCGGTAAGAGATTACAAAGAGCTTAAAGGATCGGGTAAATATGCCGATTATCCGCTGGTGTTCTGCGCCCATTATGTCGGAGACCTTTCGATGCCACTGCATAACACTCCTTACGACAAATTCAATAAAGAACGCCACACCGTCAATGACGGTATCGTCGAGTGTAATGCGCTCAACAATATCGGCTTTATCCAGAGGAGTATCTACGAGATCAATATCGAAAGCGAAGGGGATCTTGCTGCTGAAATAGCACGTATCGCTGAAACCGCCAGAAAACTTGGCAGGAAGATCAGAAAAGAAAACCGGAATATGAGCCAGGCCGAAGCCTATACGCAGATTATTCACAGTGCATCGTTATTCAGGGCCGTACTGCGGTATGTTGGCAGGAACCCCTGTTGAGGTGTTTTTTTTCCGGGAACAGCTGTTTGAAACCTGTAGGCAGATCTCTTGAAAAACGCATCATGAACGACGTATGGCAAATCAGGATCATCTGACTGTTCTCCGGGAAGGAGTTGCATCATGGAACAGGTGGCGCCTTGAAAACAGCGCTGTTCAGCCTGATCTGAGCGGTGCCGACCTGCGTGGCCGCGAACTTCAGCATGCGGATTTCAGCGGTACCGACCTTCGTGCCGCCGATCTCACCGGAGCCGATCTTCTTGGCGCAAGGCTCAGCAAGAGCACTATCGATATGCATACCCGTTACGATACTATCCGGGGCTGTGATATCGGAGTGAACGGATTCTATTCCCCGGCTACCGACTCCGCAGCCCTCATGCGTCTCGATCCTCCAGGCAACTCCATGCAGGGATCCAATGCCGATGCCGTGATCGAAAGTCTCAAACATGCAAGAAAGCTGCATACCTTTTCCATGATTCTGGCCGGTATCGGTCTGTTATTTATCGTCATAAGGCCCAAATCCATTTCCCTTCCCTACCTTGCCGGATCGTTCAAGTTCGATGATCTCAGCTATGCCTTTCTTGCCGCCCTGCTTTCCACCTCTCTTCTCAGCCTTGTGGCCACCTTTGTCGATTCCGCACTGCAGGGGGCGCACTACCTCAATGACCGCCGGTCAGCGATGACGGTCGGGCACTTTCCCTGGTTGCTCTCCAAGTATGAACAGGAGGGAGCATTCAGGCGCCAATCGAAAATCATGCGTTTTTTTCTCAGTTTTCATCCGCTTGTCTACCTCTACTTTTTTGTCAAATGGGATGCCCTTTTTTTTGGCGACTGGCCAGGCGTGATAAGGCACTACCAGGAGCTTCCGGTTATTCTCGGGGAGTGGCTTCTTCCGGTTTTTCTTGTCATTCTCGTGCGGCTCTGTATGAAAATTTTCAGGCTTTCGGAAGGATTTCAGAAACCGATTCTTTTCGATACGGTAACGGAAAGAGAGAGGCGTACCGATATGGAGCGGCTTGCCCAGGCAGTTGAAAAACAGGCTGAAGAAATCGCGGCATTGACGACACTGCTTTGCCGGGAAAAAGATCGTAAGCCGCCTCTATCCGCTGGTTGATGTTCAGACATCGTTGTCTTCGGCATGAAAGAGCATTCTTATTGCCGGTTTTCACTCTCAAAAATGCAGGCTTTATGTTTTCAGCGGCAGGTATAAAACGTCATCCGCTTCACAAGGCAGAACTCATCAGGATCCGGTTCGGCAGCATGAGGCCTGTTGAAATCATAAATTTAGCAGCAGAAAGAACTCTGGTTTCGAGCATGTTTTTTAGCGCATGAAATGCCAGGGAGCATTTTTTCGCTGAGGTTTTTCTTTGCCGTTTACCTTAAAATCCTTACACTTTCAGCAGTTCTTTTTTCTTTCTGGTGCCGGATGTAAGCATCCGGATAATAGGGAAGTACGTTAGAATCGTACACTGTTCCCGCAACTGTAAGAGACGGTTTGCCGAAAAAAGGCTGCTGACGGCTCCGTTGGCATGCTTTCGATCGGTATGTTCAGGTCACTTCGTTCCATTACCATTTCCTCCCGGGAAAACGAGGGAAGGCCCGAACATCTATTAATTGCCTGCGACTGCCGCGGGCGTCCGCTCAAAGTCAGGAGACCTGCCGGAAAGCCGTTGCCCCTGCGACTTCGGGAAAAAGTCCGTTATGGTGACGTTCGCTCATCTGAAAATGCACTGACAATCCATGAACAGAGAGTCTGGGAAATCCGGAGTTTTACCTTACTTTTTCGATAAATTGTATATTGAATTGTATAGGGATAAAACCGGTAAAGCGGACTCTTCCGGTTTGTCTGTGCAGCTTCAACCTGTTATGAAACAATAAGTTGCTTTGCAATTTACAACCCTGATACCGGAGAATCATTGTGAAAATATCCCGTATGTTTACCTCTCCTGGAGAGAATGTCTACGACCGTTTCGAGTACACCCTCCGTTCATCCATGCTGCGTAATACCGATGGCTCGAAGGTGTTTGAAATGAACGATATAGAGGTGCCGAAACACTGGTCCCAGGTGGCTGCCGACATTCTTGCCCAGAAATATTTTCGCAAAACAGGGGTTATCAGGCGCGATGCGGACGGAAACGTGCTACTCGATGAGCACGGCCGCCCGGTAACCGGCAGTGAAAGCTCCATCAGGGAGGTGGTGCATCGTCTTGCGGGGTGCTGGAGGGAGTGGGGCGAAAACAACCGCTACTTCGACACTCCTGACGACGCCCAGGCCTTTTACGACGAGGTAGCATACATGCTGCTCCGTCAGATGGGTGCGCCGAATTCGCCGCAGTGGTTCAATACCGGTCTGAACTTCGCTTACGGTATTGACGGTCCCGCCCAGGGACACTTCTATGTCGATCCGGCGACACAGGAGGTACGGGAGTCTGAAGACGCTTATTCCCGTCCTCAGGCACACGCCTGTTTCATTCAGTCGGTCAATGACGATCTGGTCAACGAAGGCGGCATATTCGATCTTGCCGTTCGCGAAGCAAGGGTTTTCAAGTTCGGCAGCGGATCGGGCACAAACTATTCGAATCTCCGTTCATCCGGCGAAAAACTCAGCGGTGGCGGCAGTTCGTCGGGATTGATGAGTTTTCTCAAGATTTTCGATTCAGCGGCCGGGGCCATCAAATCCGGAGGAACTACCCGCCGTGCGGCAAAAATGGTTATCGTCGATATCGATCATCCCGATGTCGAAAAATTCATCGAGTGGAAAGCGCGGGAAGAGGACAAGGTTGCCGCGCTGGTTGCCGGTTCGAGAATCTGTTCCCGTTTCCTTAAAGCTATTGTCGATGAAGCCATTGCCAACGGTTCAGATCGTACTGAAAATCTGCACCTCCAGCAGCTCATCAAAAATGCCCTTGCCAGAGCCGTGCCCATGAACTATATCGTCAGGGTGCTTGCCCTGGTCGAGCAGGGCTATACCTCGCTTGAGTTCGACGAGTATGATACCCACTACGAATCCGAAGCCTACCAGACTGTCGGCGGCCAGAATTCGAATAACACGGTCAGGGTCACCAACGCCTTCATGAAAGCGGTCGAGAACGACGATATGTGGGCGCTTCGCGAGCGTACAACCGATAAAACAGCAAGGGCGGTAAGAGCGCGCGATCTCTGGGAAAAAATTCTCATGAGCTCCTGGAAGTGCGCCGATCCCGGTCTCCAGTTCGACACCACCATCAACGAGTGGCACACCTGTCCGCAGAGCGGAAGGATCAACGCCAGCAACCCGTGTGTGACCGCCGACACGTTCATCGCAACCGACCGCGGGCTCGAACGCATCGGCGGCCTTGTCGGGCAGTCACGCGGTATCAGGAGCATCGACGGAAAACTGCATTGGGTTGAAAACATCTTTCCTACCGGAACAAAACCGGTCTATGAGCTACGCACAAAGAGCGGCTACAAACTCAAGCTTACCGCCGACCACCTTGTCTTTACCGAAAATCGCGGCGATGTCAAGGCTTGCGAGCTTCGCAAAGACGACATGGTTCGTCTTGTCGGCGCAGATTTTGGCAAAGATACAGTCGGATCAGTCGATATGGCGCAACTGATCGGTCTACTCACCGGCGACGGGAGCATTACCGCTGCAGGTCAGGTTACCGCCTCCGGCGACATGCGCCGCACAGCCTTTCTCTCCGTCGACAAGGCAGAACGCGACATTGCGGAATGGGCAAACCGGCTCATCAACGACACTCGTCCCGAACTCGGTGAACACAACAAACGGGGTTCTGTGACCGAAACCACGACAACCGCACGTGTTGCCGTCGGCAGTCCCGGGATACTCCGTCAATTCGAGTTATTCGCAGTGCTCGATAAAGGCAGTGCGCAAAAATCATTCACCGACAGGGTTTTCAGGCTCGTTCAGTCCGAACAGGCCGCGCTTTTAAGAGGTCTCTTCACTGCAGACGGAACCGTTGCGAACTATGGTGAAAAGTCGCAATACATTGCCCTCGACGCAACCTCGCTCGAACTTCTGCAGCAGGTTCAGCTACTGCTGCTCAATTTCGGCATCAAGTCGAAGATCTACGAGAACAGACGGGCAGGGGCGCTCGTTTCGATTCTGCCGGACGGTAATGGCGGTACGAAAGAGTACCCTGTACAGCAGATGCACAGCCTGCGCATCAGCCGTCATTCAAGGCTTCTGTTCCAGGAGCACATCGGCTTTATGGCCGAAAGCCATAAACAGGCTGCGCTTGTCGAGATGAATCTCGCCGTTTCGACATACCGTGACACAACGTCCGATGCTGTCGCATCGCTTACCTATATCGCCGAGGAGCCGGTGTTCGATCTCACCGAACCCGAGACCCGTCACTTCATCGCAAACGGCATCGGTGTGCACAACTGCAGCGAGTACATGTTCCTCGACGACACCGCCTGCAACCTCGCAAGCCTCAACCTGATCCACTTTGTCGATGAATCGACGGGCAGGATCAGGACGAAGGAGCTGCTGCATGCCTCGGCGCTCTGGACCGTGGTGCTTGAAATTTCGGTACTGATGGCGCATTTCCCTTCAAGGGATATTGCCCGTCTCAGCTACGAGTACCGCACGCTTGGTCTTGGCTTTGCCAATCTCGGTACGGTGCTCATGGTGCTCGGCATTCCTTACGATTCGCCAAAAGCACTTGCGCTTGCCGGTGCGATTTCCGCGCTTATCACCGGGCAGGCCTATGTCACCTCCGCCGAAATGGCAAAGGACCTCGGCGCGTTTGCCGGTTATGCCGCCAATACGAAAGATATGCTGCGTGTGATCCGCAACCATCGTCGTGCGGCCCACAATCTCTCCGAAGAGGAGTACGAAGGACTTTCCGTCAAGCCGCGCGGGATCGACTCGGAATACTGCCCCACAGAGCTTTTTGAAGCTGCCGGAAAAATATGGGACGAGGCTCTGCAGAAAGGCAAGAAACACGGCTTCCGCAACGCGCAGGTCAGCGTTATCGCGCCTACCGGTACCATCGGTCTCGTCATGGACTGCGACACGACCGGCGTCGAACCTGAATTCGCCATTGTCAAGTTCAAAAAACTTGCCGGCGGCGGCTATTTCAAAATCGTCAACCAGTCGGTTCACAAAGCGCTTGAACGACTTGGCTATACCAGTGCCCAGATAGACGATATCGAAAAGTACTGCAAGGGTCACGGCACGCTCGCCGGATGCCCCACCATCAGCAGGCAGTGGCTGAAGAGCAGGGGATTCACCGACGAAAAAATCGAACAGGTCGAATCGCAGCTTGAAACTGTTTTCGATATCCGGTTCGCGTTCAATAAATGGATTCTCGGTGAAGAGTTCTGTCTTTCGCTGGGCCTCAACGATGACCAGCTCAACAGCCCTGATTTCGATATGCTGCAGGCGCTCGGAGCTACCGTACAGGATGCGGAGGCCGCCAACGACTACATCTGCGGTACCATGACGATAGAGGGAGCCCCTCATCTGAAGCACGAACACCTGCCGGTGTTCGACTGTGCAAGCCGTTGCGGCAAAAAAGGTGAACGTTATATCACGCACATGGCCCACGTTCATATGATGTCCGCTGTCCAGCCATTCATATCGGGCGCCATCTCCAAAACCGTCAACATGCCCGGAACGGCCACCACGGCTGAAATAGGCGATGTTTACCGTTCCGCCTGGCAGCACATGGTCAAGGCGATAACCATCTACCGTGACGGTTCTAAACTCTCCCAGCCGCTCAATATTTCAAGCTACAAGGATCTCGACGAGATCATCATGCTTGGTACCGAAGAGACGCTCGACGAAACGAAAGGAGTCCGCGAGGTTCAGGAGCGCATCATCGAACGGGTTTTCCACCGTTCCGAACGCAGGCTTCTGCCGAAAAGACGCAAGGGATATATCCGTGAAGCCTATGTCGGAGGACACAAGGTGTTCCTTCGTACCGGCGAGTATGAAGACGGCTCACTCGGAGAGGTATTTATCGACATGTACAAAGAGGGAGCCTCCTTCAAAGGTCTTCTGAACTGCTTTGCCGTGCTCGCCTCGAAAGCCCTGCAATACGGCATGCCGCTCGAGGAACTTGTTGACAGCTTTACCTTTACCAGGTTTGAACCTGCCGGAGCGGTGCAGGGGCACAATGCCATTAAAAACTCCACTTCGATTCTCGATTACGTGTTCCGCTCGATCGGTTACGACTATCTCGGCCGCAAGGATTTTGTTCATGTCAAGGCCGTCGATGAAGTTCCTGAGGGCGGAGATATTGAAGAAAAAGCAAAAAATAACGGTTCAGATGTTCACGAACCGCAACTGTCGCATGGTGCCGGACAGCAGCACGCGACATCGGAGTATGCGGGAAGTCTTAAAACCCAGGTATTGCAGGCCAAGGTACAGGGGTATACCGGCGAGCAGTGCGAAAACTGCGGTTCGATGCGGGTGAAACAGAACGGTACCTGCAAGGTTTGCGAAGATTGCGGGACAACGACCGGCTGTTCCTGAAATGCAGGGCTGATTTTTTTTCAACAGAACCCCCCGGCATGCCGGGGGGTTCTGCAGTTTTCCATTTCCAGCACAACGATGCAGGTGCCCGTAAATCCTCTCCACCAACAAACTGACACCTGTTTCGAACCGAGAAACCCACCATCCAGCCCACCGCTCACAATCTCCCTTCCGTGTTAATCCGTGGGCAAACCTCTTTCATTTATGGCGGGATAGCGGGAATAGAGGGGAAGTGAATGGAGGGGAAGTGAATGGAGGGGAAGTGAATGGAGGGGAAG
>DYNE01000078.1 GCA_020721225.1 Pelodictyon luteolum
TACCTATACCTGTAACCAGTTGA
This sequence comes from Pelodictyon luteolum, assembly GCA_020721225.1. Taxonomy (GTDB): domain Bacteria; phylum Bacteroidota; class Chlorobiia; order Chlorobiales; family Chlorobiaceae; genus Chlorobium; species Chlorobium luteolum_C. The sequence goes on from DYNE01000078.1 coordinate 24, forward strand.
ATTTATTTGACTTATAGTTGGACAGTAGTGATGACTTCTATAACGGATGTACCTGTACAATACTGCCGTAACGAAGACATGCTCAGATACCCTGAGTACACATATTAATCATGCAACCTAACAGAAAACGCTTCAGGAGACAATCCATGAACATCAGTGCAAGAAATATTTTCAAGGGAACCATTACATCGGTCATCAGGGGAGCGGTCAATGCCGAAATCGACCTTACCCTTGCCGATGGCTCCTCTATCTGCTCCGTCATTACCATGGGAGCGGTCGAAAAGCTCGGACTGAAGGAAGGCATGGATGCCTATGCCATCATCAAAGCTAACTCGATCATTCTCGGCACGAACCTGCACGAAGCGAAAATCAGCGCCCGCAACTTCATGTGCGGCATCGTTCAGCGGGTGATCGACGGGCCGGTAAGCGCCGAAATCGATATCGAAATAGGCAACGGAACCTTGCTCTCAGCAGTTATCACGCATGAGAGCGCCAGAAAGCTTGATCTGCAGGAAGGCTCGCATGTCTGCGCCATTTTCAAAGCTTCGAGCGTTCTGATCGGAGTTGCGTAAAAGACTTTACGGCAGCTAAAGATGAGCATTGTGGGCCGTGAGCGATTGGTTGGCGAAGATGAGGAGAATCGTTCGCGAGGCGAACGGGAGTATGCTCGCTGTCGCATCGCGGAGTATAGCTTCGCGGTAGAAGATGGGGGAATTGGTTCTTGGTTCTGAGTTCTGAGTTCTGGGGGCTGAGTTCTGAGTTCTGGGGGCTGAGTTCTGATTGGAGATTGGATAGAACGTGCTGAGTGTTACGGGTCAGGTTGAAGAGGCTGGAGTTGAAAAAAGAACATAATTTTATGCCGCGCGGCGCGCGATACTGCCATTCGCGGAGCGAATGATACTCCCGGGCGTACCCGACCGATACTCCCGCGAAGCGATACTCCTTTTTCTGCCCACGAATTGGCGCCTGTTTGTCAATGGGAAGAAATTTCGGTATTTGCAGCGAAATGAAAACTTATTTTTTTTGTAAACGGAAACAGACCGATACATAACATTATGACATCATCGTATGGCAAAGGGTTTCTTGCCGGAACAGCTATCGGAATACCTGGCGGTCTGATCGGACTTGGCGGAGCGGAGTTTCGGCTTCCGCTTCTGATCGGTATGTTCATGTTTTCTCCGCTCGATGCGGTAATTCTCAATAAGGCCATGAGCCTGATCGTGGTCGGTTCGGCGCTTCCGTTCCGGACCGGTACCGTACCGTGGTCTGCTGTTGCGGCAAACTGGCCGGTCATTGTCAACCTGCTTGCAGGAAGCCTTGCCGGAGCCTGGGCCGGAGCCGGATGGGCAGTAAACTTGCGTAAAGAATCGCTCTACAGGATTATAGCCATACTCCTTGCGGGGATCGCTCTGGTGCTTCTCGGCGGTCATGCTCTCGACGCCTCGGGAAAACCGTTGTTCGACTCCATACCTCTGCTGACACTCGCCGGAATTGTCGCCGGATTTCTGATCGGCATCGTAGCTGCACTGCTTGGTGTCGCAGGTGGTGAATTGCTGATACCGACTATCGTACTGCTCTTCGGTATCGATATCAAGCTGGCTGGCAGTCTCTCGCTGGCAGTAAGCCTGCCGACCATGCTGGTCAGCTTCGCTCGTTACAGTCGCGACAGCAGTTTCGTCGTACTTGGCAGAAACAAAACATTTGTCCTGATTATGGCATCGGGATCGATTGTCGGTACATGGACAGGAGGACGATTGCTTGGACTGGTTCCCGAAGCTATGCTGCTTCCTTTGCTTGCCCTGTTGCTTCTCATATCGGCTATCAAGGTCTGGCGACACGAATAACCGCGAAGCGGAAAGAAACCATACCTGATTCGGACGGCTCGCTTTCAACTTTTTAGCTGCCTGTGCTGTTAAGTGTTTGAAAGGATTAAATGTAACGGTTTCAGTCATGACATCATCCGGCAGAAAAGTTTGTTTTATGACCGGCGCGTCAGGAAAGCTCGGCAGCGAGATCGCGCTTTCCGTCGCCGGACAGGGATATACGGTGTTTTTCACTTACCACCGATCCGAAGATAAAGCGGCGGAAACGCTCGAACGATTGCGCTGGGTAAGCCCTGAATCGAACATGGTGCAGTGCGACATCGCAAAACCGGCGGAAATCGCCGAAGCGTTCAGCCTCTTCAGGGAGCTCTATAGCCGCCTTGACCTGCTGATCGTCAGCGCATCGAACTTCTATCCGACCATGCTGCCCGACGTAACGGAAACGGAGTGGGACGATCTTGTGGACACCAATCTGAAGGGAGCCTTTTTCACCATGCAGGAGGCGGTCAGAATTATGCGGAAACAATCGTTCATATCGCGCATCATCACCATGACCGATATTTCCGCCGGGCTTGTATGGAAAAGTTACGCGCCCTACACGGTTTCGAAATCAGGCATCCAGCACCTCACGAAAATCTTTGCCCGCGAGTTCGCACCGGACATTCTTGTGAATTCGGTAGCGCCCGGAACCATCAGCATGTATCCCGGCCGGGAAAATGAACCTGAAGAAAAACTGGTCGAGAAAATTCCGCTCCACAGGCCCGGCGATCCGCTCGACATTGTCCGGACTATCCTGTTTCTCATGGAGAGCGACTATATCACCGGCGAAGTGATCAATGTGGACGGAGGGAGGCTGTTGTTTTAGCATAATGTCGTTATATTCCCCTTTACGAATTCCGATAACCGTTAATTTGAACACACAATGGAACAGGAAGTGCCGGTAACGATCCACAACAGCGGAGAACCGAAGCAGGAAACACCGTCAGCCAATCCGATACCCGAGCCTGTTCGGGAACTCGGCAGCACCGTTTCCGATGCAGTATCTTCGTTCATGGAGAGCGAACAGTATGAACAATTGAAACAAACGGCGACAAAGGTTAAAACCTATATCAGGGATAATCCCGTACCCGCCATGCTCTATACGCTCGGTGCCGGTGCGGTGCTTGGTTTTCTTCTGAAAAAGAAGCACTGAGCGGTATCGTCCATTTTTTCTTTACCACCATGACTTCACAGTCTCTGCGAAACAGCGGGAAAAAGTTGCCGGAACATAAACACAAAAGCTTACCCGAGTTGCTCGACGACACCGTTACATCCACTTACGAGGATGTTATGGCTATTATCGAAGCTAAAACCGAACTGGTAAAAATAGATCTCACGAAAAAGATTGCCGTAGCCGCATCTATTCTTATCCTTGTCATCGTGCTCCTTATCGGGGTAGCCTACCTTATCACTACCTTGGCACTGCTGCTTGGGGAATTGACGGGTCACCTGTTTGTCGGATACCTGCTGGTAAGCCTCGCCTTCCTTTCCTGTTTTTTCTTTTTCATGAAGTTCAAACCGGACTTGCTGCCGAACCTCATACAGAAAATTCTTCTCTCATCCCATGACTACAAATAACGAACGATTGGACGGCATTCAGGCCCGTATAGAAGATCTGCAGAACACCATCTCCGAGAAGGAGGAACAGATCAAAGCGAGAGCCTATCAGTTTAAAGAGGATCTGAAAACGGAACTTTCCCCTCTCGAAGTGATTAAAAAACATCCCTTTGAAACTGCCGGAGCGGTTCTCGCCGCCGGATTTTTTGTCGGCAGGGCGCTGAAACCTTCCCGCCGGGCCGAAAACAGCACCCAGGCCGAAATTCCCGTTACCTCTAACCAGAGCTCCGCAGTAAAAATCGCAATAGGTTCACTCGGCATCGATATCCTGCGATCGGCCAAGGATCTCGGCTTTACCTATCTGCAGCGCTATCTCGACAGGAAAATTCGATAGACGCAACCAGAATTACGTCAAAACCGACCTCCCTTCACCAGTGCTGCGCGTATCAGGGAGATCAGAAGTACGATACACGAGGAGTGGACTGAAGGTGTACCGGCTTTTCACGATCACCTCATCCTGACGAGACGAAAACGGAACCTTAATTTTCGGGTAAATGAATGATTTAATTTACGTTAATAATTATCTCCGTCTCCCCGCCCCGAAAACATTCCCTTCCGATATGTTTTCCTTTCCGATAACCGTATCGAGCCTCTTGATGAAGAATGTTTTTGCAGGATTTTCCGTACCTTTACAGGAGTATGATATATCCTCAAGCTTTGAAGTAATACGCATTTCACACATCGAGTCATAATGAAGATAAGCAATAACAACAACGCTGAGTTTGGCAGTAAAGAGCATTTCTATGTAAACCGGCATACCAGAGCACTTTTTCATCAACACGATCCGGGCTTTCTGCGGCTTCCTGCCGATATGCACGAAAGTCAGCAGAAAGCCGATGAACAATCAAAAATTCTGACCCGTTCTATATCTGAACGTCAGCAGGAAGAGGTTGAACCGATTCTTCCGGCACAGTTTCACGGCATGAAACTGCTCCATGAGGTGATGCACTTCGTGCTGTCGAAAACCGTGGCACTCCGAAATCCGGCTCTCCTGGCAAATGTCAGAAAAAGCTTTGAGGAATCAACGCCGGAACAGAATACAAGCAGATACCTGCACCGTTTTCTCGAATCGTTTCCTCCCATCCAGATTTACAACGGCTCTTTGAAAACAGGCGAGTTTCTGGAGAATCCCGTAAACCGCGAACTGGTCATCGAGGAATCTCTTCTGGTCTGGCTCAACAACCAGAATCCGGCTCTCGACCGTTTTTCATCGTTTATTTCCGACAAGCATCTCCGTGAGGAAACCGCTTATCCGCAGCTTATCAGGACAATGCTCGATGCCATGAAGGCTATGGGCCCGACAGGTCCGGATAACATCGATCTTGCCGAACTGCTCACCATGCCTATCAGGCATGCCCCGAACTCCATTCTCGACCAGTTGCGCTATATCCGCCTCAATTGGGCGGGACTGCTTGAAGGCTCCCTCTTCTGGCCGCTCCTGACCGAAGCCATTGCATATATTCAGGATGAAGATCGCTACCTCTTTTTTGAAAATGTCGCAGCGTCGCATCAGGATAACCGGAAAGAAAGCGGCTGGTTTGAAAAGGATGCTCAAGCTCCGGATTTCAGTTCGCTCGACAATGCGCCAGCAAACTACTCGCCGGACTCCTCATGGATGCCGGAGGTGGTAATGATCGCCAAAAGCACCTATGTCTGGCTCGACCAGCTCAGCAAACAGTACCGGCGACACATTGTGCGTCTTCAGGATATTCCGGACGAGGAACTCGATATCCTTGCAGAACGAGGGTTCACCTCGCTCTGGCTTATCGGCCTCTGGCAAAGAAGCCCTGCATCGCAGCAGATCAAACAGATTCAGGGCAACCCTGAAGCCAAGGCTTCAGCCTATGCACTTGACCGGTATGACATTGCCGACGATCTCGGCGGATATGAGGGGTATCTGAATCTCCGGCACCGGGCCATGCACAGAGGAATCCGCCTCGCCAGCGACATGGTGCCCAACCATACGGGTCTCGATTCGGATCTTGTGAAAAATCAGCCCGACTGGTTTCTCTCTTCTCCCTGGCCGCCCTATGTGAACTACACCTATAACGGCCCCAATCTCAGCAACGATCATCGCTATGGAATCTATATCGAGGACGGTTACTGGAACCGATCGGATGCGGCAGTAACGTTCAAGCGAGTCGATCACATGAATGGCGATACCCGGTATATCTATCACGGCAACGACGGAACCAATATGCCGTGGAACGATACCGCACAGCTGAATTTTCTCAGCCCTGAAGTACGGGAAGGGGTGATCCAGCAGATACTGCATGTTGCCCGCATGTTCCCTGTTATCCGTTTCGATGCGGCCATGGTGCTTGCAAAACGGCATATCCAGCGCCTCTGGTTTCCGCTTGCCGGTCATACGGCGGCAATACCTTCACGCTCCGCTTATGCGATGAGCATGGCTGATTTTGATGCCGCCATACCCGTCGAATTCTGGCGCGAGGTGGTTGACCGCGTTCAGACCGAAGTCCCCGATACCCTGCTGCTTGCCGAAGCCTTCTGGATGCTTGAAGGGTATTTTGTGCGCACACTCGGCATGCACCGGGTGTATAACAGCGCCTTCATGCATATGCTGAAAAAAGAGGATAATGCCGGCTATCGCTACCTGATCAAAAACACACTTGAATTCGATGCGGAGATCCTGAAACGGTATGTGAATTTCATGAACAACCCGGATGAGGATACCGCCATTGCACAGTTCGGAAACGGCGATAAATATTTCGGCATCTGTCTGATGATGATCACCCTGCCGGGCCTGCCGATGTTCGGCCATGGCCAGGTCGAAGGTTTTAACGAGAAATACGGCATGGAATATGCCAAAGCATACTACGATGAACATCCCGACAACCACCTTGTCGAACGGCATTACCGGGAAATTTTTCCGGTAATGAAAAAACGTCCTCTTTTCGCCGATGTAAAACATTTTTTCCTCTACGACGTCTATGCTCCCGAAGGGACGGTTAACGAGAATGTATTTGCCTATTCAAACAGAATCGGCGGCGAGAGAGCTCTTTTTATCTATAACAACTGTATCTCGCATTCCGACGGATGGGTCAAAACATCCTCAGGGTATAAACAGAACGATGAAATCAGGCAGTCATCGCTTGTCGAAGGACTGGGACTGAACGCGGAAGAACAGAACTATGTGGTATTCAGAGAGCATGCATGCGGACTTGAATTCATACGTTCATGCAGAAAGCTTGCCGAAGAAGGGCTCTATCTTTCTATCGACGGATACCGTTACAACCTGTTTCTTGATTTCCGGGAGGTTCGCCCCTCAAAGCTTCGGCCCTATGATGCGCTCTGCAATGAGCTTAACGGACAAGGCACGATTTCAGTGGAGCATGCGGTACTTTCCATGAGCCTCGCTCCGCTGCACGGTATCATTACCGGATTTCTCGATTCGCCCTTCATGACCACGCTAAGGGAGCTGCCATCGGATGACAAACAGGCACTTCTGTTTGCCGAAGAAATCGCTGACCTTCTTGAACAAGTAGCCTCGGTGTTCGGCGATCTGGTCGATCAGAAGCTGATGATTCCCAAAAACCTTGCAGCTGAAGCCGCTTCTCTGTACAAAACGACAGAACAGTATTTCGAAACCCTGGATAAAACAACGGACAGCGATGAGACGGCACAAGATCGTATGCTCGCAACGGACTGGGTCATTCTTGAGTCACTGCAGCAGATGCTCATGTCGAACACCCTTACTGGCTCAAACCTCATCGATGACTGGCTGATGCACGATGTACTTGCGGCCCATTACCGGAGCAAAGGGGTGACCGCCGTTGCAGGCGGCACGGCAGCGGATCTGCTCTGCTGCCTGCTCTCGACGCCGAAAGAGCAGAAGGTCGAAGATGCTGAACGTGTCGTGCTGAACAGTCTCGAAAAGCTCTACAGAACATGCAGAGGCTCGGTTGACCGGCTGCTGCAGATCGAATACCGGTACGAAAAAGCATGGTTCCGCGAACAGGGATTCACCGTACTTGCCACATGGCTCAGGAGGGCTTCCAGACTGCGGGAAATAAACGCTCGGGGTGAAGAGGAACATGTTGCGAGTTCCGTTGTAACAACGGAAACGATGCAACATCTCGAATTACGAGCCTTCCTCTCCGGATATGAAATGGGATCTTTGTTCAGCAGAGCACCGGAACACGCCGCAAGAACGAGCAGCGAATTGCTTCCGGAACATATCTGAGTCTTATTCCAATTCTATTTCAATCATGCACGTATAATCCATTACCAGGCGATGAGGGAATGGGAAGATGGGGATTGTGGGCTGTGAGCAGTTGGTTGGAGGAGATCAGGAGTATCGTTCGCGGGGCGAACGGGAGTATGCTCGCTGTCGCATCG
>DYNE01000113.1:0-1918 GCA_020721225.1 Pelodictyon luteolum
CACGATACTCCCGTCCTTGACCCGGCATCGTTATAATTCTCCGGGAATTCAGGTGGGATAAGGCTTATACGGCAGAGCCGGAACCGCATACCCCATCGTAAATTGTCAATCGAGAACATACAAGTAATTTGCCGGAAACAGGTCACTTACTTTCTTTTGTCTTCGAATCCCCGGTTATCGTTGTCGTTTCGTCCGTCATGATCTTTCCGGTTGTCTTCGAATCTTTGCGATTTGTCATCTTTCCGTTTGTCATCATAACGCTGCTGATCCCTTTTCTCCCGGTGGTTACCATATTTTCTGCTGTATTCGATATCGCGCTGCTTTCTTATTTCCGTCAGACGGTGTTTTCTGATTTTGTAAGGCAGCCGGTGTTCCTTTACGACAACCCATCTGCCGTTGTGCGATGATGACCGGTACCAGTATCCGTTTTTGTAAACATAGTAGTAGTTGCCATAATAGACTATGTCATACGCGTTATTTGTCGATACCGATAACCCGAGTTCAGGCAGATAGATGAAACTCGGCCATGAACTGATGACAAATGACGGGCGCCCTTCAGTTCTTATATGGACGGCGACTGCAGCATCGGCATTCGTTTGCGGCATTCCGCAAAGCAGCATTCCGGCAATGCCTGCTGTTATCAAAATCTGTTTTTTCATAGCATCGTTTCTGTTTGGATATTTCAATGTCGATAATGTTTTTCATCGTATTCCATCCTATTCACCGGCGATTATCTTCGCCCATGTTCCCATCCTCCTTTGTTTTCTCCATCACGGTTCCTGTCGTCGTTATTTCTGCCTTCGTCATTGTCGCGATTTCCTCCCTTTTCATTATTGCCCTTGTCGTCGAATTTCCTGTCGCCGCCGAACCTGTTCCTGTCGTCGGGCTTCCTGTCGCCGCCGAACCTGTTCCTGTCGTCGAGCTTCCTGTCGCCGTCGAACCTGTTCCTGTCGTCGAGCTTCCTGTCGCCGCCGAACCTTCGGTTGTCATCGAGCTTCCTGTCGCCGTCGAACCTTCGGTTGTTGTCGAACTTACTGTCGCCGTCGAATCTTCGATTGTCGTCGAACCTGCGGTCATCCCACCGTTTGTCGTGATGCTTCCGGTACTCGAAGTCGCGATACTTCCGGATATCCCCCCAGTTGCGCCTGAGGATATTGTGTGGCAACCTGCTGTGATTGTGGCTCATCCAGGGACCGCGGTAGTTTGAAGAGCGGAACCACATCCCGTTGCGATAAGCGTAGTAGTAGTTGTCATAGAATAAAATGTCCCAGGGGCTGCCTATCGATACCGAAAACCCGAGTTCAGGAACATAGATGAAATCAAAACGCTGACTTTGGTCGAACCAGTAGTCGCCATGATGTCTCCGATACTCGTAGTCGCGATAATTTCTTATTTCCGCCCAGTTATGGCTGCGGATCTTGTAGGGCAGACGGTCGTAATGCACGATCACCCAGGGGCCGCGCTGACGGGATGAGCGGTACCAGTATCCGTCGCGGTGGACGTAATAGTAATTATCGTAAGAGAGTATGTCCCATTCGCTGCCTGTCGATACCGAAAATCCGAGTTCGGGTACATAGATAAAGCTGGGCCATACGTCTATGGAGAGTGACGGTCTGTTTCCGATTCCAAGATGGAGATTGACATCTGCTTTGGCATCGGAGGGCACGTTGCCAATCAGCACGCCGGCAATGGCTGCTGTTATCAAGATCTGTTTTTTCATGCCTCTTCTCCTCTGTTTTCTGTTCAGGTTGCTGTATGCATCGTTTCTATATGTTCTGACGATCTTTTTTTTCTGATTCCTGCGGAAATAAATTATTAGGTCGTGGGTTAAAGATTGTGCTGAGTTCTGAGTTCTGAGTGCTAAGTGCTAAGTGCTAAGTGCTAAGTGCTAAGTGCTAAGTGCTAAGTGCTAAGTGCT